>NZ_JAJNQP010000012.1:0-67521 GCF_022227985.1 Halorhodospira sp. M38 | reverse complement strand
CCGGGCGATCCGCGCCCCAGGGGCAGTCGAGCGCTAGAAGTCGACGCGCACGCCGCTGGCCACCGCCCAGGTGGAACTGCCGGCGTCCAGATCGACCCGGTCCTCATTGCCCTCCGGACCGGCCACCCGGCCGTGGTACCAGGGCACCAGCTGGGAATCCGAGTCGTTGTTCAGGTTGGCGTAGGTGACGTAGAGCCGGGTGCGCTCATCGGCGTGGAAGACGGCACCAATCACCGCCATACGCCCACCGTGGCCGCTCTCGTCCACGTCGATGGCGTAGTACTGCCCGCGCAGCTCCAGGTCATCGGCCAGGCGATAACGGGCGCCGAACCCGTACCCGTCGGCGTCCTCGTATTCGTCACCAGCGACCTCCCACGCCTCTTTGGAGCGCTGGCCAAAGCCGATCAGCGTCCAGTCGTCGCCGATCACCCACTCGGCGCCGAGCCGGAAGGCCTCTCCCTCGTCATCGTCGTCTTCCCCGAAGAACCGCTCGGTGCCAAAGGCCAGGCGCAGCGCCGGCCACTGATAGTCGACCACCGCCGCGTAGGCCTGGCGCTCGTTGTCGTCCGCCGGCGGGTCGTCGTCCTCGTCCTGGGTGTCGAAGCTGTAGTGCAGATCAAAGCCCCACCCCTCGCCCTCCGGCGTGGTCAAGCGCACCCCGGCCGGGAAGCGGCTGTCGAAGTGCGGCTTGTGCTCGCCGCGCAGGATGTTGCGCGAATCGCCCATCTCGCCGCTGAACAGATCGAAACGGCCGCGCAGGTCCTTGACCGCCGAATTCATGTAGCCCAAACGCAGGGTGCCCCAGGAGTCGCGAAGGCCAAGCAGGGCGCTGCGCGAGGCCCACTCCAGGCCGTCGCCGCGGTTGAAGGCGATCTGCTGCTCGACCTCGCCGAGGACGGTCAGCCCGGTCTCCAGCTGGTGCTCGACGTCAAAGCCCAGGCGACTGGAGTTGCTGGCCAGATCCCAGGCATCGTATCCACCACCGCCGTAGCGCTCGATGCTCAGGTTCAAACGCCCGTAGACGTCCCAGTCCACCGCCAGCGCCGTCGCCGGCGCCAGCAGGGGCAGCGCGGCGAGCAGCCGCCAACCGGATGCGGGGCGCCAACGCCCCATGCGGATCACTCCCATGCAGTGCTCCTTGAAGACCGTTGGTAGGAACCGGCGCCGTGCGCCCCTCCGGCGCGCCGGCACCGATGGTTGCAACCGGGCGGGATTGTAACCCGGCGCTGGGCGGCGGATCAGGCGGCCGCGCCCGGGCGCCGCCAGGCCCAGAGCAGCAGCGCCACCCCGCCGAGGATCATGGGCAGGGTGAGGACCTGGCCCAGGGTCAGCCAGCCGAAGGCGAGGTAGCCGATGTGCGCATCCGGCATACGGAAGAACTCGACGAAGGCGCGGAAGCCCCCGTACGCCGTCAGGAACAGACCGGTGACCGCCCCGCGGGCCCGCGGTCGGGCGGAGAACCACCACAGCAGCACGAACAGGGCGATCCCCTCCAGCCCCATCTGATAGAGCTGCGAGGGGTGGCGCGCCTCGTCACCCAGCGGTGGGTAGACCATGGCCCAGGGGACCTCGGAGGGCCGGCCCCACAGCTCGCCGTTGATGAAGTTGCCCAGCCGCCCGGCGCCGAGGCCGATGGGCACCAGCGGCGCGGCGAAGTCGGTCAGGCGCAGCAGCGGGATCCGGTAGCGCCAGGCGTAGACCCCCAGCGCGGCGGTGACCCCGAGCAGCCCGCCGTGGAAGGACATGCCACCCTCCCAGAGCCGCAGCAGGGAGAGCGGGTCGGCGGCGAGGCCATCCAGGTTGTAGAAGAGGTGGTAGCCGAGCTTGGCGCCGACAATCACACCCAGGGCGCCGAAGAAGACCAGGTCGTCCACCTGCTGCCCGGTCACCGGGCTGTCCGGCCGACGCGCCCGCCAGCGACCCAGCCCCCAGGCGGCGAGGAAGCCGACGACGTACATCAGGCCGTACCAGTGGATGGCCACCGGCCCGAGCTGGATGGCGACCGGGTCGATATCGGGATAGACGAGCATGGGCGGAGACTAGTGGAGAGCGCCGCGGCAAGGCAAGCGCGACCGACGCCGGCTCAGCCGCCGGTGTCGAGGCGCAGGGAGAGGTCCACCGCGTGGACGTGCTTGGTCAGGGCACCGACGGAGATACGGTCCACGCCGGTGGCGGCCAGACCGCGCACGGCGTCCAGATCCACCCCGCCGGAGACCTCCAGGGCCACCCGCCCGGCGGCCTGCTCCACCGCCTGACGGATGCCGTCGGCATCGAAATTATCGAGCATCACCACATCGGCGCCGGCGGCGATGGCCTCGTCGAGCTGCGCCAGGTCCTCGATCTCTACGGTGATCGGCGTCCCCGCGGCGCGCAGGCGCGCCACCTCAACGGCCGGGGTGAGCCCGCCGCAGGCGGCGATGTGGTTCTCCTTGATCAGGTAGGCGTCGAACAGCCCGAAGCGGTGATTGTCGGCCCCGCCGGCGCGCACGGCGTACTTCTGAGCGGCGCGCAACCCGGGCACCGTCTTGCGGGTATCGAGCACCCGCACCCCGGTGCCGGCCAGGGCATCGGCGTAACGCCGTGCCGTGGTGGCGGTCCCGGAGAGGAACTGCAGGAAGTTCAGCGCCGTGCGCTCGCCGGTGAGCACCGCCCGGCTCGGCCCCTGGATCCGACAGACCTCGGCGCCCGGCTCCAGCCAGTCACCGTCGCCATGGCGCCAGCGCACCCCCACGGCCCGGTCGAGCTGCCGGAAGACCTCATCGAACCAGGCGCTGCCGCAGAGCACCGCCGCCTCGCGGGCGACGACACGGCCCTCGGCCTGCCGGCTGGCCGGCACCAGGGCCGCGGTGAGATCACCGCCGCCGACGTCCTCGGCCAGGGCGCGGGCGACGTCGTCACGGATGGTTTCACGGGGAGGGAGCGGGATGGGCATGCTTGATCAGGATTCCGTGGGCACGATTCACAGGGTGCAGCGTACCCGGGGTCAGGGCAAGCTGGTGGCGATCACGGCGCGCAGGAACAGCGCCTTGAGGTAGTCGGTCTCGGGGATGGCCGGATGGATCGGGTGGTCGGCGGGGAGCCCGCCGCGCTCGAGGATACGCACCGAGCGATCCAGATGCCGCCCGGCGGCCAGCAGGATCCCCGACAGCCGCTCCTCGGGCAGGTGGGCCGAGCAGGAGCAGCTGAGCAACACGCCGTCGCGGCCGAGCAGACGCAGCGCGGCCTCGTTGACGCTGCGGTAGCCGCGCTCGCCGGCCTTGCGGTCGCGGCGGCGCTTGATAAACGCCGGTGGGTCCACCACCGCCACGTCGTAGCGCTCCCCCTCCTGCCGGGCCACCGCCAGGTAGTCGTTCACCTCGCCCTCGACCACCGTCACCCGGTCGGCGACGCCGTTGCGCTCGGCGTTGGTGGCGATCCGATCACAGGCCTCGGCGGAGCGCTCCACGGCCACCGCCTCGCGCGCCCCGGCCACAGCGGCGGCGATGGCGAAGCCGCCGGCGTAGGCATAGGCGTCCAGCACCCGAGCGTCGCCGGCATAGGCCGTCAGGCGCTGGCGATTGCCCCGCTGATCGTAGAACCAGCCGGTTTTCTGCCCGCTCACCGCCGGCACCTGGAAACGCAGGCCCGCCTCGCGGACCTCCAGCTCCTCCGGACCGGGCGCGCCGAGCCACTCCACCCGCCGGTCGAGCCCCTCGCGCTCGCGCACGTTGTTATCCGCCCGCCAGAGCACATGCGCCGGGCCGACCACCTTCGCCAGGGCATCCAGGACTTCGGCCTGGAGCCGCTCGATGCCCGCGGTGTTGGGCTGAACCACGCAACAGTCGCCGAAGCGATCGACGACCAGCCCGGGCAGGCCGTCGGCCTCGCCGTGGACCAGCCGATACCACGGCTCGGCGAAGAGGCGCTGGCGCATGGACAGGGCCACCTGCAGGCGGTGGACCAGGGTGGAACGATCCAGCGACACCTTGGCGTCGCGGCTGACCAGCCGGGCGCAGATCAGCGAGTTGGGATTGACGTAGGCGCAGCCGAGGGCCTTGCCGCGGGCATCCTCCACCACCACCTGCTCGCCGGGGGCGAAGCCGCGCAGGGGGGTACGGTGGGTGTCTACCTCGTTGCTGAAGATCCACAGATGACCGGCGCGCAGGCGCCGCTCCTCGCCGGATTTCAGGCGCAGTACGGGTCGCTGCTCCATGGGGCCTCCTGAAAGGAAGCCCGGTATTCTGCGGTGCTGTCGCGCGGCACGCAATCGCACCCGGTCCGGAGCGGCGCCGATGCCCATCACCATCCGGCGATTGCTTCTTGTTAAACTGACGCCATCGTATTGGCCAAGCTGGAGCGACACCCGTGCGCATCAAGTCCGCCCCCGTCGTCATCCTCTCCGCCGCCCTGGTCACCGCCCTGCCGGCGACCTCCGTCACGGCGCAGACCGCCTATGTCGGCGACGAGATCAGCATCTCCTTCCGCACCGGTGCCGGCTCGCAGTACGCCATCGAGCGCTTCCTGAGCACTGGCGCCCCCCTGGAGGTCCTCGACCCCCCCGAGGATGCCGAGGAGCGCTTCGGCGAGGCGGCCCTGGAGGACTGGATCTACGTCCGCGACAACCGCGGCGACGAGGGCTGGGTGCAGGAGCGCTTCCTGATGGCCGAGGCGCCGGCCCGGGTGCGCATCGGCCGGGTTGAGGATGAGCGCGACGCCGCCCTGGAGCGGATCGCAGAGCTGGAGGACGAACTGACCGGGCAGGCGGAAGAGAAGGACGCCCTGAGCGAGGAGCTGGCCGAGGCCGAGGCGCGCATTGAGGAGCTGGAGGCCGACCTGGAGGCCGCCAGCGACGGCTACGAGCTGGTCGAGGCCAACGAACAGCTCCAGGAGCGGGTGGAGCGGCTGCTCGAGCGCAACGAGCAGCTGGAGGAGCAGAACTCCGCCCTCGCCGAGCGCAGCCGCCAGGAGTGGTTCCTGGCCGGCGCCGGCGTGCTGGTGGGCGGGCTGATCCTCGGACTGATCCTGCCGCACCTGCGCCCGCGCCGCCGGGACAGCTGGGGCGGCGGGCTGTAACGCCGTGACCGCCCCGCTGCCGGCCCTGCACGAGATGATCGCCGAGCTGGTCGCCGAGCCGTCGGTGAGCAGCGTCGAGGCGGAGCACGACCAGGGCAACCGTGGCATCACCGAGCGGCTGGCCGGCTGGCTCGAGGATCTGGGCTTCGACTGCCGCATCGAGGCCCTGCCCGGCCGTCCGGAGAAGACCAACCTCACCGCCACCCTCGCCCCAGCGCGGGCACCGGAGCGGGGCGGACTGGCCCTGTGCGGGCACACCGACACCGTCCCCTGCGATCCGCAGCGCTGGTCCGGCGACCCGTGGCGCCTGCGCGAGGTGGACGGCCGCCTCTACGGACTGGGCGTGACCGACATGAAGGCGTTCCTGGCCCTGGCCGTCGAGGCGGCCCGCGAGGTCAACCCGGCGCAGCTACAGGCGCCGCTGACCCTGCTCTGCACGGCGGACGAGGAGAGCGGCATGGACGGCGTGCGCGCCCTGCTCGACGCCCACCCGGAGGGCCTGGGCCCACGCCATGCAGTGGTCGGCGAGCCGACCCGCAACCACCCGGTGCACGTGCACAAGGGCATGATGATGGAGGCGCTCCACATCGAGGGGCGGGCCGGGCACTCCAGCGACCCGCGCCTGGGGCGCAACGCCCTGGACGCCATGACCCGGGTGCTCAACGCCCTGATCGCCTGGCGCGAGGAACTGGCCGCCACCCACCGGGACGAGCGCTTCGCCGTGGCCCACCCGACCCTCAACCTCGGCCACATCCGCGGCGGCGACAACCCCAACCGCATCTGCGGCGAGGCGGAGCTGCACATCGACCTGCGCCCCCTGCCCGGCATGGATCCGGCGGCACTGCAGCAGGAGCTCGACCGGCGCCTGGCCGAGGCCCTCGGCGACGACGCCGTACACCTAACCCGCCGCCCCCTGTTCCCGGCCCATCCGCCCATGGCCACGCCAGCGGACGCCGAGGTGGTGCGCTTCGCCGAGTCGGTCACCGGCCACCCGGCCGGTGCCGTGGCCTTCGCCACCGAGGCGCCCTACCTGGCCCGGCTGGGCATGGACGTGGTGGTCCTCGGCCCCGGCGAGATCGAGCAGGCCCACCAGCCCGACGAGTCCATCGCCATCGAGCGTCTGGCGCCCACCGTGGCGCTGCTGCGCCGCTTCATCCACCGCTTCTGCCTGTAGGCCGCGGAGCCCCCATGCGTCTCGCCGACCTCGATCCGCAGCAGTTCGTGGAGTGGTTCCGCCACGCAGCGCCGTACATCAACGCCCACCGCGGGCGAACCTTCGTCGTCGCCTTCCCCGGCGCCGCCGTCGAGGGCCCGCGCATCGACGGCCTGATCCACGACCTGGCGGTGCTGGCCAGCCTGGGCGTGCGCCTGGTGCTGGTCCCCGGCGCCCGCCCCCAGGTGGAGCAGCGCCTGCGCCGCCGCGGCCTGGAACCGCGCTACGCCCAGGGCAGCACCGGCCTGCGCGTCACCGACGGCGACGCCCTGGAGTGCGTGCGCGATGCCATCGGCGAGGTGCGCACCCGGCTCGAGGCGCGCCTTTCCACCGGCGTGGCCACCTCACCGATGGCCGGCCTGCGCCTACGCGTAGCCTCGGGCAACGTCATCACCGCCCGCCCGGTGGGGGTGCGCGACGGCATCGATCACCTCTACACCGGCGAGGTACGCCGGGTGGACGCCGAGGCCCTGCGCCGGCGCCTCGACGACGGCGACGTGGCCCTGGTCTCGCCGCTGGGCTACTCGCCCACCGGCGAGGCGTTCAACCTCTCGGCCGAGTCCGTGGCCCGGGCCGTGGGCGAGGCGCTAGCGGCGGACAAACTCATCCATCTGACCCGGCACGCCCCCCTGCGCGACGCCGACGGCGCCCCGGTGCGCGAACTGACCCCGCGCGAGGCGCGGGCCCGCCTGGACGCCGGCGGGCTCGCCGACGACGCCCGGCGCCTGCTGCACAGCGCCCACCAGGCCTGCCTGGGCGGCGTCGGCCGGGTCCACCTGCTCGACCGCACCCAGGACGGTGCTCTACTGCTGGAGCTCTTCACCCGGGACGGCGTGGGCACGCTGATCGCCCCGGAGCCCTTCGAGTCCCTGCGCACCGCCGGGCTCGACGACATCCCCGGCATCCTCGGCCTCATCCGCCCGCTGGAGGAGAGCGGCGCGCTGGTCTACCGCCCCCAGGAGCTGCTCGAAGAGCAGATCAGCGCCTTCACCGTGGCCGAGCGCGACGGCGCCGTAGTCGCCACGGGCGCCCTGCTGCCGTGGCCGGCCGAGGATGCCGGCGAGATCGCCTGCCTGGCCGTGGACCCGGACTACCGCGGCGCCGGGCGCGCCGACGCCCTGGTCCGCCGCCTGGAGCAGCAGGCCCGCGGCCACGGGCTGCACCGGCTGTTCGTGCTCACCACCCGGGCCGAGCACTGGTTCCGCGAGCGCGGCTTCGAGCCCGCCGCCCCGGAGGCCCTACCGGCCACGCGGCGGGCGCTCTACGATCGGACCCGGGGCTCGAAGGTCCTGGTCCGGGACATTCCGTGATCCGCCAAACCTGAGGAGTGCTTCGGGCTGATGCGCGCCTATCTCGATCTCGTCCGCCACGTCATGGAGCACGGCCACCGCAAGGCCGACCGGACCGGCACCGGCACGCTGTCGATCTTCGGCCACCAGATGCGCTTCGACTTGCAGGCCGGCTTCCCCCTGTTGACCACCAAACGGGTCTTCTGGCGCGGCGTGGCCGAAGAGCTGCTGTGGTTCATCCGCGGCAGCACCAACGCCCGCGAGCTGGAGGAGCGCGGGGTGCGGATCTGGTCGCCGTGGGCCGACCCGGACGGCGAGCTGGGACCGGTCTATGGCGCCCAGTGGCGCAGCTGGCGCGCGGCGGACGGCGGCGAGATCGATCAGCTCCGCCAGGTGCTCGAGCAGCTGCGCGAGCGCCCCGACTCCCGCCGGCACCTGGTCAGCGCCTGGAACGTGGGCGAGCTTGAGCGCATGAACCTGCCGCCCTGCCACCTGCTCTTCCAGTTCTATGTGGCCGACGGGCGGCTCTCCTGCCAGCTCTATCAGCGCAGCGCCGACCTGTTCCTGGGCGTGCCGTTCAACATCGCCTCCTACAGCCTGCTAACCCACCTGGTGGCCCGCCACGTGGGCCTGGACGTGGGCGAGTTCATCTGGACCGGCGGCGACTGCCACCTCTACCTCAACCACCTGGAACAGGCTCGCGAGCAGCTCGGCCGCGAGCCGCGGCCACTGCCCACCCTGCACATCGACCCGGCGGTCACCGACCTCTTTGCGGTGCGCTTCGAGCACCTGCAGCTGACGGGCTACGACCCCCACCCCAAACTGACCGCCCCGGTGGCGGTGTGAATCTGCAGCCAATAACTCCGATATGCCATCATGAGGCGTGATATGACGCAGTTTTAAGCGCGACCCACGGCGACCTCAGGATGCCAGCATGGCCGAGACACCCGCGAAGCCGCAGCACAATTCCAACTACCAGCGACTGCGCACTCAGCGAGCGCAGGCTGCGCGGGATCGCGTACTCCCTCTTGCTCATGAGGCATTGGGACGCCTTCAGAAGCTTGGAGTGGAAGCCCGCGTGACGGGATCGCTGGCACGGGGCACATTCCACGAGCGCTCGGATGTCGACTTCCTGATCATCCGATTGCCCGATGAGGAGCTGCGGTATCGGCTGGAGCGCGTCATCGAGGAGGCGATGGACGGCATCCCCTTCGATGTCGTCTATCTCGATGAGGTCAGTCACCCCGAACTCCGCCGACGATTCCTTGAGGCCGCCCGTGACCGAAGCAATCTGGCGTGATATCGAGATTGAACTTGAACGTCTCGAGCGCGAGGAAGGGTTCACGCAACGCTTGCTCCAGGAAATGCCCGAAGACCCGCCGTCGGACTCTTATGTTGAATGGCGGGATAAGAAGGCGCTCTCCGATGCCGTTGAGTCCCTCTACACCGGGATGGAACGAGTCCTGAACATCGTTGCCGAGCACTGCGATGGAGAAGCGCCCGCCGGCCGCGACTGGCACCGGCGCCTGATTGACCGCCTTGCCCACGAAGGCGCCGACAGCCAACGGCCGCCATTGCTCTCATCGGAGACCGCCGAGCGGCTCCACGATCTACGCGGTTTCAGACATCGCTCCCGCCAGGGCTACGGCGCTGAACTCGACTGGCGGAAAACGCGCCGGGCCGGAGGCGACGCACTCGACGCACTAACCGCCTTCCGCAACGACCTGCACGTGTTCGGGCGAGCACTCGGCCTGCACGACCATTAACCCTCTTCCACCGGGGAACGGATTCATGGAAATCGTCCTTGTCGCTATCGTCGGCCGCAACGGCGTCATCGGCGCCGACGGCGACCAGCCGTGGCACTTCCGCTGCGACCTGCAGCGCTTCAAGGCGATCACCCGCGGCCACCCGGTGATCATGGGCCGGCGCACCTTCGCCGCCATCGGCCGTCCGCTGCCGCAGCGGACCAACATCGTCCTCAGCCGCGATCCGGCCTTCGCCGCCGAAGGCGTCGAGGTGGCCGCCGACGCCGAGGGCGCCCTGGCCCGCGCCCAGGCGGCGGCCGGCGGCGAACAGGTGTTGATCCTCGGCGGCGGAGTGGTCTACCGGCTCTTCCTGCCCCGGGCCCACCGGGTGGAGCTGACCGAGGTGGACGACGCCCCGCCCGGCGACACCACCTTCCCGGCGCTGGGCGACGACTGGCAAGAGAGCGCCCGGGACGAGGCCGAGGAGGACGGCTACCGCCTGACCTTCCGCACCCTGACCCGCCGCGACGGCTAACACCCGGAGGCGCCGTGTACCAGTACCTATTCGGCCCCGTCCCCTCCCGCCGTCTGGGCATGTCCCTGGGCGTGGATCTGGTCCCGCACAAGGTGTGCAGCTTCAACTGCGTCTACTGCGAGTGCGGCCGCACCACCCGCCTGACCGTCGCCCGCGACGCCTACGTGCCGCTGGAGGCGGTGACCGCCGAACTCGAGCACTACCTCGCCCACCACCGCCCGCCGGATTTCTTCACCTTCTCCGGCGCCGGTGAGCCCACCTTGAACCGCCACCTGGGCGAGGTGCTGGCCTTCATCCGCGAGCGCGCGCCGCAGGCGCGCACCGCGGTGATCACCAACGCCAGCCTGATCGACGACCCGCAGGTGCGCGCCGAGCTGGCCGGCGCCGATGTCGTCATGCCGTCGCTGGATGCCGCCACCGAGCGAACCTTCCGGCGCATGGACCGCCCCTCGCCGCGGGTGCGCCTGCAGCCGCTGCTCGACGGCCTGGTGGCCTTCCGCGACCGCTTCAGCGGTGCCATGTGGCTGGAGGTGGTGATCCTCCCCGGCCACAACGACCACCCCGAGGACCTCGCCGCCCTGCGCGAGGCCCTGGCGCGCATCCGCGCCGACCGCATCCAGCTCAATACCCTCGACCGCCCCGGCACCGAGACCGACCTACAGCCCGCCCCGCGCGAGCAGTTGGAGCGAATCGCCGCCGAATGGGGGCTGGGGAACGTCCACGTGGTCGGCGCCGCCCCGCCCCCTGCCACCGAGGCGGGCTACCGCAGCGATGGCGGCGCCAGCACCGTACTCGCGACCCTGGCCCGCCGCCCCTGCACCGCCGACGACCTGGCGCACCTGCTCGGCCTCCCCACCGACGAGGTGACCGCACGCCTGGCCACCCTGGAGGCAGAGGGGCAAATCACCGCCGTGGTGCAGGAGCGCGGGGTGTTCTACCAGGCCACGGACCGCGCCGCCCGGGGCGAGGCGGAGTGACGTCAGGGACTTGGGTGCCGCGAAGCCGCGCACGCCTTCAACCACTACTGCAAGAGGCCTGCGAAACTTATTGAAAATGTTGCGCCATTCCCCACCGGACGTATTGCGCCGATCCTCGGCCATCGTGTAAAAGGTGGCGTATCCGCTGAGCCGCTTGAGAAGGCTCAACGGAGCCCGTGACGCGGGGGCACTCAAGCATCGCCGGCACCGGCCGACAACGACTGGTGAGGGACCGGCTCGCGGAAACGGCGGCCCCGGCTGACAGAACGAAAAAACAGAAGCGCAGAAAACGACGAGGAGCACCCCTATGAAGAAACAACTCATCACCCTGGCGACGGCCACCGCCATGGCCGCCCCGGTGGCCGTCCTTGCCGACAGCCACGACGACGGCATGAGCTGGTTCGACCTCTACGGTCGCGCGCACCTCTCCCTCGACTTCGAAGGGTACGACAACGACGCTGGCGATGCTGGCAGCCTGCAGGTTCATGACCGCCGTTCTCGGCTGGGCATTCAGGGCGAGAATGAGCTGGACAACGGCGTCACGGCCTTTTACCAGTACGAGATCCAGATGAACCTCGACAGCTTCGAGGATCTGCAAAATCTGCTGGAGAACGGCGACGCCATGCGAGATACATTCGTCGGGTTGCGGTCGGACGAACTCGGCCAACTCCGCGCTGGTCGCTTGGGGATCCTGAACAGCATCGCCTACGGCCCCGGTAACTACTTCGCCACGCAGGCGGGGGATCCGGCCAATATCCTGGCCACCGCCACTCCACTGCCGGCTCGCTACGGATTCGTTCAGGACGACCCGCTTGACTACCAAGACCCGAACGATCAAGGTGGCGACCGTCCCGACGGCGACAGCAGCATCGCGGTCGAATACGAGACTCCGGCGTTTGGACCGGTTTCTGCGCGAGCCATCCTCATGCCCTCCCACGTCGACGTTGATGGGGATCAAGAGCACAACTGGATGGTCATGGTGGACTACTCCGACGGTCCGCTGTCTCTACAGGGCACCGTTGCTGAATGGTATACCGTTGGCGTAGAGGACGACGAGGCTAATCCGAATACCCCCGACCTCGTGCCGGACGGTGACCTTGACGACAGTTCCATGGTCTTCGCGATCCAGGGCAACTACGACCTCGGCGGCATGAATGTCGGCGGCGGCGCGCTGACGGTCAGCGCGGACGAGGACGACAGCGACAACAGCGCGGTCTGGTTCGGTGGCAACATGCCGGTTACCGACCGTGGCACTGCGAAGGCCCAGCTTTCGCACCTGAGCGGGGATCGCAGCGACTCCGACGCCAGCATCTTCGCGGTGGGATACGACTTCGCCTTGGCCGAGCGCACCACGCTCTACGGCGTGGCGTCGTTCGTCAACAACGACGATGAGCAAGGGATCGTGCCGCACAGCTACGCATCCACAGCGCCGTCAACCGGCATCGGTGCCGACGAGAGCGGCACGGTTGTGTCCGGCGGCATCATCCACAACTTCTAAAGCGGTCCTCACCCGCACAACAAGAAGCCCCGGGTGCAACCGGGGCCTTGTCTGACTCCAGGGCGCCTACGGGCGCCCTTTTTTTGTGCCGGGATCGGGCTAGTCGAAGTGGGTGCCGGGACGGGCCTCGACCTCGGCGGGCAGGCGGTAGCCGTGCTCCATGGCCGTGCCGCCGAGACCGACGAGCAGCAGCGGCCGCAGGCCCTCGCCGCCGGCGGCGATGCGCGCGCTGACCAGCCACGGGCCCCACTGCCCGCCCAGCTCGAGGAAGGGGTAGCGATTGGAGCTGCGCCCGCCGGGCATGGGGACCGCGCTCTCGTCGTCGTCCCAGCGGCTGCGTTCCCACGCCTGGTTGGCGGTGAGCCAGCCCACGCCCGTCTCGCCCAGGGGCCGCCACAACCCGGCGCCGATGGTCAGCTGCACGGTATCCAGATCGACGTCATCGCGCTGGCCGGCGGCGCTCTCCACCCGGTAGCTCACACTGCGCAGACCGAGACTGCCGCTGGCGGTAACCGGCAGGCGATCGGCGAAGTACTGCCCCTGAACGCCGAAGTGGAAGTTGAGTTCGCCGTCGCGCTCCACCCGGGTAAGCCCATCGAAGCCGTCCGGGCGGTCGCTGTAATCGACCCCGCCGTCGCTGCCCGGCAGGCGGTAGCTGTCGTAGGGCTCGCCGCCAAGGCTGCCCACGCTCACGCCCCAGCGCCAGCCGTAGTGGTAGGGGTGGCGGTAGCGCGGCTCCTTGTAACGGCGCTCGATGCGCTGGTCCGGGCGCAGCACCAGCTCATCGACGACGTCCTGGTAGTCGGGGTCATCCCGGGTGACGCGCACCGTGTACGCCCCCGCCTCGGCGGGGCGACGGATGGCACCGGGCTCCTGGTGGTCGTGGCTGTCCAGGCGGATGACGCTGTGCCGGCCGGCGGCACGCAGGTCCAGGTGGCCGTACTGGCGCTCGGTCAGGCGGGCCGAGAAGTAGACCGCCGGACTCCGCTCGCCGACTTTCACCGTGGCCGTTTCGCCGCGGTACTCGGCGGTGTCCAGTACCCGGATCCGGTAGCGCTGCCCCGGACGCACCGGCACCCGTGCCGGAGTGACGTAGTCGCGTCCGTCGATACGCACCACGGCCCCACCCGGCTGGGTGTGCAGATAGAGGGTGGCGCGGTCGAGCTCCGCCCACGCCTCCGGCTGCAACGCCACCAAGCAACAGAATTGGGCGGGCAGTCCGGCGGGCTGATCCGGGGCACCGAGGACCTGGACGCGGATCTCGCCACCGAGACCGCGCAGACTGCGCGCCGCTGTCCGGCCGTTGTCGTCGGTGAGCAGGGTCATGCCGCCGATGCGCAGCTTGAGGTTGGGCTGTGGGCGCAGGGAGTGGCGGTCCACGGCCACGAAGCGGACCTCGCCGTCGGTCACCACCGGGATCACCTGCAGTTGCGCGGCGGCCTCCCGGGCGGTCTCCTCGAAGTAGGCGGCGAAGGTGGTCTCGCCCAGGCGGGGGCTGTAGAGTCGCTCATCGCCCACGCCGGTGCGCACCACCGTCTGGTGGCCCCGCGCCGCGCGGGCGAAGCGCTGCCCGGGGCGGTCCTCGGGCACCGCCTCGGTGAGCTCGAACTGCGCCATGGCCGGGGCGTTGCGCCGGGCCTGGGCGCGCAGCCGATCCATGCGCGCATCGGGCAGGCGAACCCGGACGTACCACCCTTCGGCCACCCGCTGCTCGGCCACTACGCTTGCACCCTCCAGGGCGACGTGGCTCACCGAGGCCACGGTGGCGGTGAGTTCCAGCTCGGTGTCCCGCTCCACCTCGTCCCCGGCGACCTCACCCCGGCGTTGCAGGCTGCGGAAGACCTCGCGCTGCTCGCCGCGCACGGCGGTGACCACCTCGCCGGCAATCTCGTAGAGGGCGGACTGCCGTGCCTCGTCGGGGGTCTCGCCGGTGCCGTGCCCGTAGGTGTAGCCGGGCTCGGCCGCCGCCCGGCCCTGCTCGCGCAGTTCGGCAGCATCTGGGTGGCGATCACCGAGCCAGGCACACCCGCTGCCGAACATTATCCCCCCAACCAGCAGCAGGGCGGCGGCGAAACGTGGCAGGCGGCCCGGCACGGGAGCCCCCGTCACCGCTGCTGCATGCGGTCGCGGTGCTCGTCCCGGGCCCGTTCCAGATCCTGCTCGGCCTGCTCCCGCTCCTCGCGGGTCTCGGCCTCCTCCAGGGCGCGCTCGGCGGCCCGCTCGCTGGCGCTGCGCTCAACCCGCTCGGCACAGCCGCCGAGCAGCAGCGCGCCGAGCAGCGGGATCAACAACGTCCGGCCACGGCGCATGGTGCCCCCTACTGGTTGACCCGCTCGCGCAGCCGGTCCAGGTGGTTCTCGGCGGCGCCGCGCAGATCCGAACGCAGCCCATCGTCGTCCTCGGCGCCGATGGCGCGGAAGTAGGCGTCGAAGTCCTGCTCCAGATCGTACTGCGACATCACCACCCAGCGGCCGTCCTCGGTGACGTCGGTGCGTTTGACCTGCACGCCGACCAGGGTCTGGTCGATCCACTGCTCGGTGCTCTGCTGCAGCTGCTGCCGGGTGCGCGCGCCCTCCTCGTCACGGCCCAGGTCCTGACGGTCGAAGTATTCGCTGTTGAGCGCCTGGATGGTCTGGGTCAGCTGCTCGGCGATCTCGGCGGCGGCGTTGGTGCGCGCCTGGCGGCGCATCTGATCCGGATAGTCCGGCTCGGCCTGGGAGACGCCGAAGCCGTAGACCACCATGGACTCCTCCGGCGTCTCGCGCTGCACGTACCAGCCGGGCAGCCCCAGGCGCTCCTCGGCCTCGGGCTCGGTCTCGGGCGGCTCGTCGGGGGTGGTGCCGCAACCGATCAGGGTCGCGGCCAAGGCGCTGGCCGCCAGCAGGGCGGGGAAACGGTTCAGGGGCATGGATCCTCCGGGGTGAAAGCCGCTTCGTGGATGGTCTCCACCAGTCCCTACTATAGCCCAATCACCCCTGCTGCGCGCCGGGTATCCGGGCTAGAAGATGCGGCCGAAGACCATGTGCACGCCGGCGCTGCCGCCGGTGTCCGCGTGCAGGCCGACGTAGCCGGTGCGATCGACCATCAGATCGAACTGGGTGTAGGCGCCGGTGAGCCGGTCCTGCTCGAAGCCGTCGCGTACACCATTCACGTACTGATCGCCATCGATGGCACTGAGGTAGCCGCCCACGCTCCAGCGCACCGGGCCGACGCGCACCACCGGCCCGAGCCGCGCCTGCAGCTCGGTCCACTCGCGCTCGACCTCGCGGCCGTTGCTGCTGCCGTCGGCGTCGTGCCAGGTGTAGCGGACCTCGCCGAGCAGGCTCACCGGCTCGCGGTGGAACAGGTGCGAGCGCACGCCGGCGCCGATGTAGTAACCGCTGAGCCGTGTGGTGTCGGCCACCTGGCTGTCGGGGGCGGGGCCGGGGTCGTCCACCCGGGAGCGCATCCAGCCGCCGAACAGGCCGGGCTGGATCTGCGGGTTGCCGACCTCGAAGAGCTGGAAGCCGACGCGGCTGGTGCGGTGCTCGACGGTGCGATCACCGTAGTCGAGGTCGGTCTGGGCGTGGGCACCGCTGATGCGCAGATCCACGTCGTATCCGCGCTCACCCTGGTAGCCGTGCGCCGACGCCGGGCCGGCCACCGCCATCACCACGGCGGCGATCAGCGGGGCACGGACGCGGCGGCGCGGGAGGGTCATGTGCGCTTCATGGCCTCGAAGAACTCGGTGTTGGTCTTGGTGTCCTTGAGCTTGTCGAGGAGGAACTCGATGGCGGCGACTTCGTCCATGTTGTTCAGGAGCTTGCGCAGGATCCAGGTCTTCTGCAGCTCCTCCGGCGTCATCAGCAGTTCCTCGCGGCGGGTCCCGGAGCGGTTGAGGTGGATGGCCGGGTAGATGCGCTTCTCGGCGATCTTCCGGTCCATGTGCAGCTCCATGTTGCCGGTGCCCTTGAACTCCTCGTAGATCACCTCGTCCATGCGCGAGCCGGTCTCCACCAGCGCGGTGGCGAGGATGGTCAGGCTGCCGCCCTCCTCGACATTGCGCGCCGCGCCGAAGAAGCGCTTGGGCCGGTGCAGGGCGTTGGCGTCGACACCGCCGGTGAGCACCTTGCCGGAGGACGGCACTACCGTATTATAAGCGCGCGCCAGGCGGGTGACGGAGTCGAGCAGGATGACCACGTCCTTCTTATGCTCGACCAGGCGCTTGGCCTTCTCGATGACCATCTCGGCGACCTGGACGTGGCGCGAGGCCGGCTCGTCGAAGGTGGAGGAGACGGTCTCGGCGCTGAGCACCGAGCGGGCGAACTCGGTGACCTCCTCGGGCCGCTCGTCGATGAGCAGGACGATGAGGTAGCACTCGGGGTAGTTGTAGGTGATGCTCTGGGCGACGTTCTGGAGCATCATCGTCTTGCCGGCCTTCGGCGGCGAGACGATCAGGCCACGCTGGCCCTTGCCGATGGGGGCGACCAGATCGATGACGCGGGCGGTGAGGTCCTCGGTGGAGCCGTTGCCCCGCTCCATGCGCATGCGGTCGCGGGTAAAGAGCGGCGTCAGGTTCTCGAAGAGGACCTTGTTCTTGGCCGCCTCCGGCGGCTCGAAGTTGATCTGGTCAACCTTGAGCAGCGCGAAGTAGCGCTCGCCATCCTTGGGCGGGCGGATCTTGCCGGTGATGGTGTCCCCGGTACGCAGCGCAAAGCGCCGGATCTGGCTGGGCGAGACGTAGATATCGTCGGGCCCGGCCATGTACGAGGCATCGGCGGAGCGCAGGAAGCCGAAGCCGTCCTGGAGGATCTCGAGGACGCCGTCGCCGTAGATGGAGTCGCCGTTCTTGGCGTGGGCCTTGAGGATGGCAAAGATGATGTCCTGCTTCCGGGAGCGGGCAGTGCCCTCAATGCCCATGGACTGGGCGATCTCCAGGAGTTCGGTGGCTGGCTTTCTCTTGAGCTCGGTGAGATTCATGGTTCGCTTCGGCGTGGGGAGGGTCACGGGGGCGCCGTCCCGCCGGAGGTCCGCAGGGGCGCGGTAGCGCGGGACTGCATCCGGGGGCGGCGCCGCGGCGGTTTCGCTACAGGTTGCTGTCGATGAACGCGGTCAGCTGGGACTTGGACAGGGCGCCGACCTTGGTGGCCTCGACGTTCCCGCCCTTGAACAGCATCAGCGTGGGGATCCCGCGGATGCCGTACTTCGGCGGCGTTTCCGGGTTCTCGTCGATGTTCAGCTTGACCACCTTGAGGCGGTCGCCGTAATCGGCAGCGATCTCTTCGAGAATGGGGCCAATCATTTTGCACGGGCCACACCACTCGGCCCAGTAATCCACCAGCACCGGCACGCTGGCTTGAAGCACTTCCTGCTCGAAATTCTGGTCGGTGGCGTGCACGATTGCGTCGCTCACGGTAGAAGACCTCCAGGTTCGATTGCGTCGATATGGGCGGAGCCGCTGCGCGGGGCTCGGAAAATTGGAAACCGCTCGCTGATTGGAACCGAGGATCCCGACAAGGGGGCCGAATGCGGGATTGGGCGCTGCGCTGCCAAAAGAGCCGGTGCGCGACGCGCGGTTGTAGTAGGACGGAAAATAGCGGCCCTCGGCCAGCGTGTCAACTGCGCTGGCAGGCGCCGAGCGCTTCGCAGCAGCGCAGACCACGCTCTGCCACCTGTTTGAGGTCGCGCAGGGCGTCGTGGGCGGCGAGGATCCGCTCCTGGGTCTGCTCGCCGGCGCCTTCGTCGGCAATGGCTGCGGCGCGTGCCGAATCCGCCGCCTGCTCGAGTTCGATCACCCGGGCGCGGAAACAGCACAAGCGCTGACACTCGACGCAGTTGAGTGTCGCCTCACTCTTGCGCAGCAGCTCCTCGAACACCGCCCGCAGCACCGGCGAGGCGCCCGGGTCGCTGCAGACCGCCGCCACCGCCTCGGCGACGCAGTGGCTGATACGGGTCAGCTGCGCTTCCACCTCTTCCAAGGGGGCCATGGACTCGGCCAATTCCGGTTACCTCCGCTACGGGACAGGCTATGATCCTCTAATGATGCGGGTGAGACTCCACAATCACAAGTACCCCGCTGGCGGCCTAGCGTCGCGCCTCCCAGGGCAGGCGGTCGGTAATGCGCGCCCAGTCGTAGGCCGGGTCGCCCACGGCGATGAAATCGGGATTGAGCAGCGACGCCCCGGTGTTGTAACGCAGCGGCTCCCCGCCGACGTCCATCAGGCGACCGCCGGCGGCCTCCAGCACGCACTGCGCCGCACCGGTGTCCCACTCGCAGGTGGGCCCGAAGCGCGGGTACAGGTCGGCCTCGCCCTCGGCAATGCGGCAGATCTTCAGCGAGCTGCCCACCGAGAGTTCGCGGTAATCGCCCAGCCGGGCGAGGATATCGGACACCGCCGCCTCGCGGTGGGAGCGGCTGACCACGGCGGTCAGCGGCGGCTCAGCCGCCCGGGTGCGGATGCCGCGCCGCTCTCCGCCGGCCTCGCGCCAGGCACCGGCGCCTGCCGCAGCCGCCCACGTCACCCCCAGATCCGGGGCGTGCACCACGCCGAGCACCGGGCGACCGCCGTCGACCAGCGCGATGTTCACGGTGAACTCACCGTTGCGCTTGATGAACTCCCGGGTGCCGTCCAGCGGGTCGATCAGCCAGTACTGCCCCCACGCCGCGCGCTCGGCCGGCTCGATGTCCTCGCCCTCCTCCGAGAGCTGCGGCAGATCGGGGGTCAGGCCGCCCAACCCGGCCCGGATGGCGTCGTGGGCCGCCTGGTCGGCCCGGGTCAACGGGCTGTCGTCCGCCTTGGCCTCCACCTCGAAGTCGGCGGTGCGGTACACCGCCATGATGCGCTCACCGGCCTGCTCGGCGATCTCCTGCACCGGCGCCAGCCAGCGCTGCCACTGTTGCTCTGCCATCATCCCTTCCGTGTCGTTCGGGCGCGCATTACGCCGTGCGCGCCGCCAGGTGATCCCGCGCCAGGAACAGCGCGGTAATCGAGCGCGCCTCGGTCAGATCGGCCTGCCCGAGGAGCCGTTCCAGCTCTTCCAGCGGCCAGGGCACCACCTCGATCGGCTCCGGCTCATCACCGGGCAGGGGATGCTCGTAGAGCCCCTCGGCGAGGATGAGCTGCGTGCGGTGACTGAAGTAGGCGGGCGCCAGGGTGACGCTGCGCAGCACGGTGAGCCGCTCGGCGCCGTAGCCGACCTCCTCCATGAGCTCGCGGTTGGCAGCGCGCAGCGGGTCCTCCTCGGGCTCCACGCGGCCTTTGGGCAGCCCCAGCTCGTAGCACTCGGTGCCGGCGGCGTACTCGCGGATGAGCAGCACCTCGCCACGGGTGTTCACCGGGACCACCAGCACCGCCCCGGCTGCGCTGCCCCCCAGTCGCTCGTACTCCACCTCGACGCCGTTACGAAAGCGCAGCCCCACCGACTCGATGCGAAACAGCCGCGAGCGGGCAACGGTGCTGCGGTGGAGCGTCTCCGGGTAGCGATCGCTCATCGGCCCTGCCTTTCTTCGCGTCGGGCCATTGTACATCCCCCGCCCCGGCGGCGGCGAGCGCCGCCTCAGGCGGCCAGGCGGGCGGTGTGGGCGGCGATGACCCGCTCCTCGTCGGTGGGGATAACCCAGGCGCGAAGGGCGCTGCCCGCCGCGGTCAGCCGGGGTCCACCGGCCTCGTTGGCGGCGCCGTCGAGCTCCAGGCCGAGCCAGGCCAGCCCCTCGAGGATGCGCCGGCGCACCGGCGTGGCGTGCTCGCCGATCCCGGCGGTGAAGACCACAGCGTCCAGCCCGCCGAGGACCGCAGCCAGGCCACCGATCTCGCGCAGCGTACGGTGGCAGAAGAGATCCACCGCCTCTTCGGCGGCCGGGTCGTCGCTGTCGAGGAGCACGCGCATGTCGGCGGAGAGCCCGGAGACGCCCAGCAGCCCGGACTCGCGGTAGAGCAGGCGCTCGACCTCCGCCGCCGTCATCCCCTCCTGCTGGAGCAGGTGCAGGATCACCCCGGGGTCGATGTTGCCGCAGCGCTGCCCCATGGGCAGACCGTCCAAGGCGGTAAAGCCCATCGTCGTGGCCACGCTGCGCCCGCCGGCCAGGGCGCAGAGGCTGGCGCCGGCGCCCAGGTGGGCGACCACGGTGCGCCCTGCCGCGGCGGCCGGATCGTATTCCGGCAGGCGGGCGGCGATGTACTCGTAGGAGAGGCCGTGGAAGCCGTAGCGGACCACCCCGCGCTGCTCGAACGCCCGCGGCAGGGCGAAGCGCTGGGCGACCGCCGGCTGGGTGCGGTGGAAGGCGGTATCGAAGCAGGCCACCTGGGGCAGTTCCGGCGCCACCCGGCGCACCGCTTCGACAGCGGCGAGGTTGTGCGGCTGGTGCAGCGGCGCCAGGGGCTCGAGCTGGTGCAGGGCCTCGAGCACCGCCGCGTCGATGACCACCGGCGCGCTGTGCGCCTGGCCACCGTGGACGATGCGGTGCCCGGCGGCCACCAGATTCAGCTCGCCCAGATGGGCGCGAACCGCGTCGAGCACGGCCGACAGCGCCGCATCGTGGTCGGCACCGGCCCGCAGCTCGCGGGTGGCGACCGCCCCCTGCAGATCATCCACGTGCAGCCGTGCCGCGGCCCCGATCCCCTCCACCTGGCCACGCAGGTGCAGGGTCAGGGCGTCTTCATCCCCGTGCCGGTAGACCGCGTACTTGACGCTGGAAGAGCCGGCGTTGAGGACGAGGATGGCGTCGTCGGGCATCGGGCCGCCTCCGGCTAGAGGTGAGCCAGACCGCGGCGCTGGCGGTCGGCCACCAGCAGCGCAATGGCGCAGGAGGCCAGCCGGGCGATGACGTCATCGGCCCGGGAGGTGAGCACGATGGGCACCCGGGCGCCGAGAACGATCCCCGCCGCCTCGGCATCAGCCAGGTAGTAAAGCTGCTTGGCCATCATGTTGCCGGACTCGAGATCGGGCGCGATGAGGATATCCGGGTTGCCGGCCACCCGCGAGTGGATGCGCTTGGTCCGCGCCGCGCTCTCGGAGATGGCGTTGTCGAAGGCCAGCGGGCCGTCGAGCAGACCGCCGGTGATCTGCCCCCGGTCGGCCATCTTGCACAGCGCCGCGGCGTCGAGGGTCGAGGGGATCTCCGGGTTCACCGACTCGGTGGCCGAGAGGATGGCCACCTTGGGCTCGGCCACGCCGAGGGCGTGGGCCAGCTCGATGGCGTTCTGGCAGATATCCCGCTTGCAGGCCAGGTTGGGGGCGATGTTGATGGCCGCGTCGGAGATCAGCAGCGGGCGCGGATAGGTGGGCACATCCATGGCGTAGACGTGGCTGATGCGCCGCTCGGTGCGCAGCCCCTTCTGCCGGCTGACGACCGCGCCCATGAGCTCGTCGGTGTGCAGCGAGCCCTTCATCAGGCCCTCGACCTCGCCGCGGCGGGCCAGGTCCACGGCCACCTCGGCGGCCTGGTGGGAGTGCTCGACGTCGATGATCGGCGTTGCCCCCAGCTCCAGCCCCGCCTCGTCGGCGGCGGTGCGGATCTTGTGCTCGGGCCCGACCAGGGTGAGCGTCATCAGATCGTGCTCTGCCGCCTGCATGGCGCCCTGTAGAGCCAGGGCGTCCACCGGGTGGACCACGGCGACGCGCATGGGGGTCAGGTCGTCGGCCATGCGCAGCAGACGGTGGAGCTGACGGCGCCGCCCCTTGCTAGTGCCCGCCAGGCTGCCCGGCTCGCCGTTGATGCGCTCGGTGGGCACGCGCACGGTGATCTGCCCGCTGATCACCGGGTCGCCGGTGTCCTTGACCGCACGGGCGGCGATCACCGCCTGCCCGGTCTCGGCATCCTTCTCGACCACCTCCAGGGTGATGGTGACCACGTCGCCGATGGCGACGCTGCCCTGGTAGATCAGTTCCTGCGCCACCGGCTGGGTGCCAGGGCCGGGCAACTCGGTACACACGGCGTTGACCAACATCGTCCCCGGCCACAGCCCCTCGCCCAGGGTGCGCACGTCCTGGTGGTTGAGCCGGCTGGTGGTCTCCACCTGCTGGCCGGTGTGGAGCTCGTCGAAGAGGAAATTCTGCACCGTCATCGAGACACCCCGGCTCACGGCTGCAGCACGTAGGTGCCGGGGGCATCGGTGAGCGGCTGGTACGACCCCTCGCTCTGCCCCAGGCCCGGCGGCGCCACGCGGCTGCCCGAACGCTCGCGCAACCACTGCTCCCACTCCGGCCACCACGAGCCCTGCTGCTCCGTCGCCTTCTCGAGAAAGACATGGGAAGGCACGTAGGGATCACCGACCCGCCGCGCCAGGCTGCGGTAGATGCGGCGGGGATGCCCCGGCGGCGTGACGATGCCGGCGTTGTGGCCGCCTGTGGTCAAGGCGAAGGTGACATCGGCCCGGGGCAGGAAGCGGTTGATCTTGTAGACCGAGCGCCAGGGCGCGATGTGGTCCTTTTCGGTGCCTACGGCAAAGGTCGGCACCTGGATATCGCCGATGTGGATCGGCTGACCACCGACGTCGTAGCGATCCTCGACGAAGTCGTTGTTCAGGAAGAGATCGCGCAGGTACTCGCTGTGCATGCGATACGGCAGCCGGGTGGTATCGGCGTTCCAGGCCATGAGGTCGATCACCGGGCCGCGCTGACCCATCAGGTAGTCGTGGATCAGCCGCGAGTAGATCAGGTCCTTGGAGCGCAGCAGCTGGAACGCACCGGCCATCTTGGCGCCGTCCAGGTAGCCCTCCTCCCACATCATGTCCTCGAGGAAGGTGACCTGGCTCTCGTCGATGAACAGATCCAGCTCGCCCGGCTCGGTGAAGTCGGCCTGGGCGGCGAGCAGGGTCATCGTGGCTAGGCGGTTGTCACCGTCGCGGGCCATGGTGGCCGCGGCCAGCATCAGCAGCGTGCCCCCCAGACAGTAGCCGACGGCGTGGATCTGGCGCTCCGGCACGATGGTCGAGACCGCATCCAGGGCGTCCATGACACCGTCCCGGCGGTAGGTGTCCATGCCCAGGTCACGATCCTCGCGCCTGGGGTTCTTCCAGGAGATGACGAAGACCGTATGCCCCTTGCTCACCAGGTGCTCGATCAGCGATTTGCCCGGGCGCAGATCGAGGATGTAATACTTCATGATCCACGCCGGGCAAATGAGAATGGGCTCCGGGTAGACGGTCTTGGTGGCGGGCTCGTACTGGATCAGTTCCATGATCCGGTTGCGGTAGACCACCTTACCCGGGGTCGTGGCCAGGTTTTCACCCACCTGCCAGTGCTCCGCACCCACGGGCGGCCGGCCACTGAGGCTACGCTCGGTATCCTCAAGCAGATTGGCGAAGCCCTTGACTAGGTTGGCGCCGCCCTGGTTGAGGGTCTCCTCGAGCACCTCGGGGTTGGTGGGCAAGAAGTTGGAGGGGGAGCAAAAATCTAGGGTCTGGCGCCCAAGGAAGTTGACCACGTCCTCATGGTGCTGGGTAACCCCGCGGATGCCCGTGGTTGCGCTGTGCCACCACTGCTGGCTGAGCAGGAAGCCCTGCTCCATCACATCGTAGGGGAAGCGCTGCCACTGCTCTGCAGCGAAGCGGTCGTCGCCGCTCCAGGGCTTGGCGCAGGGCTCCGGGCAGCTGCCGGTCAGGCGGCTGAAGACGTAGGCGTTGTAGCGCATGGTATGGCGCATCGCCTCGTCCATCAGCGCGAACTGCTTGCCTGGGTGGGTAGCCAGGTGGACGGCCCAGTCGAAGGTGGCCAGCGACAGCGCCGCCGGCGAGAGCCCGAGGGTCATCCGGCCCAGGCCGGCGTGAAACAGGCGATCGATGGTCAGCGCTTCGCGCTCACCTTCCTCGAACTCGGGCATCAGGGGGTGGACCATGGTGGGGCTTCCTCGACGTTACCAACAGGCGGTGCGCGGCGCCGGCAGGCGCCGTGTCGCACTGCACAATCTGGCTCCAGCGACGCCCCATGTCAAGGAACGCCCCTGCGCCAATCAGAAGGTGACGCCGGCGCCGATGCTGAACATCAGCGAGCGCGGGTAGGACTCGTCCTCGTGCTCCACCGAGTCCCGGGCGTAGGCCAGGTCGAGATCGACCACCGAAAAGAGGGTCAGGCCGGTGGTGATGTACTCGAGTTCCGAGCCGGTGAGGTTCTTGCGGTAGCCGAAGCGCACCCCAGGCAGCCAGCCCTGGGGCGGGGCAGCCGAGACGCTCAGCGTGGCCCACTGATGATCATCACCGAAGGCGTCCTCCACGCCGTTGGCGTCCAGCGAGCCGGCCACCACCCAGCTCCGGTCCGGGGTGTAGACGGCGCCCTCGAGACCGAGCTGCCGCTCCAGGGTGTAGTCCGGGCGGGCCTCCAGCTCACCGCTGTCGATGAACTGCGCGGCGGCATCACAGCGCGACCGGGCGGTGCTGTCCGTATCGTAGTCGTCGCACTCCGTACCGATACGCCGGTAGTCGAGGCTCGGCTCGTTGACGTTGCGAAGCGTCGCCCCGGCCTGCCAGCGCTCGGCCACCCACAGGGCACCCAGGTCGACACCGACCCGGGTGCTGGCCTCGGTGTCGTCGCGCAGGGCGTCATCGAGGACATCGGCGGTGTCGTCATCCTCCACCTCATCGAAGGGGATGACTGCCTGGGAGAGCTCACCCTGGATCATGTTCAGCCGGGCACCGCCGACCAGCCTCCCCTCCTCGCGGACGACCAGCGGGCGCGCGTAGCCCAGGCGCAGCTCCTGAATGGTGGCGTCCTGGATCTGGAAGGCCACCTCGGGGTCGTCTGCGTTCCCGTTATTGGGTGAGAAACCGCCATCGTCGAAGAGCAGCCCCAGCCGCGCCTGCCCGGAGCCGCGGGCCTCCACGGTGAGGGCGTCGCCGCGCTCCTCGCTCAGCGGCACCACCACCGGCGTCAGCGGGAGCTGGGCGGCGCCGCCGAGCTTGAGGTAACCGTCCTCCACGGCCGCCTCGAAGAAATCGATGAACTCAAGGAACTCGTCGTCATCGTCAAGATCCGCCGCCAGGGCGTCGTCCAGGCGGTCGATGAAACCGTCCACCGGGCCCAGCTCCGCCCCGGCGCTCAGCGAGCCGAGCCCCACGTGCCGCTGTCCGGGCCGAGCGGCGGCGCCGGCCGGGTTGGCGAGACTGCCCACGGCGTGGGGATGGCTGGTGGGCCCCAGGGTGAACCCCGGGCTCACCGCGGCGCCGGGGGCCGCCGCCAGCGCCGCAGCGGGCGCGGCGGCAACCGCCAGGGCGCCGGCCAGATAGAGACTGCGACGGCGGCTCACGATCCATCCTCCTCTGCACTGTGCCCCAGGGGTTCGCGCTGATCCCGGCCCACCAGGATGCGGACATCGGCCCCGCGGGGCAGTTCGCCCTCGGTCACCTCCTGGATCCGCTCCAGGGACTCGCCCAGGGCGACGGCCTGCTCGCCGTGGCCGGCGCGATAGCGGATGTGGGTGGTCTGCTGGCCATCGCCGGCACGCGCCGAGTCCTGGATCCGAACCACGTAGTGCCCCTCCTCGCGCAGACGCTCGGCCATGGCCCGGCCCAGCCCGGCCTCGCCGGAGGCGTTGATGACCTCGACGTCGAGCTGCCCGGCGCGGCGGCGCAGCAGCTCGATCCGCTCGCGCTGCTCGTCGGCCCGGCCGGCCTGCATGGCGGCACGGGCCCGGGTGCTGGCGTGGGCAGCCTCCAGATGGTCGATGCGCGCCTCCAGCTCACCCCGCGACGGCGCCGGCTGCGGGCGGTGGGTGAGCTGGGCGGTGACGGTGTTGGTGGGCTCGACGCCAGCATCGGGCAGGTCGCGCCCGGCAGTCAGGGAGAGATCGACGGTGGGTGCGAGGTGCAGCCGCACCCCGGGGCGCAGGGCGAGGCCGAACTGGTTCTGCACCTCATCGCCGCTGAGCCCGTAGACGGCCGCCGCCTCCAGGGTGAGATCGAGGGCCGCCGCTACGCGGTGTTCGGCGCGGGCCCCGTAACGAAGCCGGTTGACGGCGCGGTAGCCGGGCTGGCCGTCGACCTCCGCCACGTCGGCCCGCTCCAGCGCCATACTGCTGTGCAGCCGCGTCTCGCCCAGACCGTCGCTCAGGTGCAGGCCGAGACCGAGGTTGTGGCTGCCGCTGCCGATCCCCGAGTCGTCGTCGACGGGGGCGACGGTGCCGTAACCGGCCAGGGTGATGTCCGCCGCTCCCACGTCCTGGCGCAGCGGCGTCGCTGCCTCCAGGGCGAGGTGGCGCAGGCCGCTGCCATCATCCCCCTGCGCCCGATGCTGCGCGGAGAGGCCGATCTCATAGCCGGCGGGCAGCCCGTAGCGCAGCCGCGGCTCGATGAGCCGTGCATCCTCCCGATCCGAACCGGACCAGGTCTGGCTGCCAACGGACAAGGCGTGCACCGTGGCCCCGTCATCAAGGACCTCGGCGCCGCGGACCCCCGTGGGATCCGCGGCGCTGGCAACAGCGCCCGGGCCGCACAGCGACAGCCCGAGCATGGCGAGGAGGGACTTCCGATCCATGGGACGGCCTTTGCGGGAATCTATGCCGGGTTAGCGGCCGATCCGAGTCCGCCTTGAGGGCGCTGGTTGTCAGGAGTCAGCGTCCTCATCATCGGCCCCGTTGTCCGCGGACGCCGAGCGAGGTCACAACGGTATTTTTCGCCACAGGGGGCCAGCCACACCGGGCGGCCGGCCCCTGCCGGCGGGGGGATTGGTCACGACTCGCCGCCGCGCAGCAGCTCCATGGGGCTGGTCCGCCAGTCCCGGCGGGCCCCCAGCCAGCCCGCGCCGGCCACCGTCACCGCGCCGACGACCGCACCCAGCACCACCACCGATCCGGGGAAGGCGTAGGTCAGATCGAACAGGTACCGGGCCGCCAAGTAGCCGCCCGAGGCGGCGGCGATGCCGGCCAGCAGCCCGGCCAGCGCCCCGGAGGCCGCGAGCTCGGCCACCGCGATGGCCTCCAGCCGTCGCCGCGAGGCGCCCAGGGCACGCAGCAGCGAGGCCTCGAAGCGCCGCTGCGCCGCCGCCGTGCGCAGCGCTGCGAGCAGCACGACCACCCCGGCCACCAGGGTCAGAGCAGCCATCAGCTCCACCACCCGTGCCCCCTGGCCGATGATCCGCCGGGCGGTCTCCAGGATGGCCCCGATATCCAGCGGCGTAGCCCCGGGGAAGCGCTCGTTGAGCTCCGGCAGCACCCGCTCGGCGGCGTCCCCGAGGCGGAAACTGGTGATGTACTCCGGATGGGCATCGATCATCCCCGGCGCGGCGATGACAAAGAAGTTGGGATTGAAGCTGTCCCAGCGCAGCTCGCGCAGCGAGGTCACCGTACCGCTAACCGGCTCGCCGTCGATGACGAAGCTGATCTCGTCGCCCACACCGATGCCCACGCGCTCGGCGTAACCGGCCTCCACCGACCACTCGGCACCGGGGTCGTCGCCCCACCATTCGCCGGCGACCACGCGGTTGTCCTCGGGCAGCGTCTCGGCCCAGGTGAGGTTGAGATCCCGGTCGACCATGCGCTGGGTCCGCGGCGACTCGAAATCACCGGGGCGGACGCGGTCCTCGTTGATGGCGTCGAGCCGACCGCGGGTGATGGCGTAAAGGGTCACCTCGGTGTCCAACTCCTCGGCCAGGAAGGCCTGCAGCGGCTCGACATCCTCCGGCGCCACGTCGATGAGGAAGGTATCCGGCGCATCGTCGGGGATGCCGGCCTGCCAGGTATCGAGCAGGTCCTCGCGGACCGCCGAGAGCAGCAGCAGCGCCATCAGCCCCAGGCCCACGGCCACCACCTGCACCACGGTGGCGCCGGGACGCCGGCTCGGCCCGGTGAGCCAGAGCAGCCGCGAGCCGCTGCGCGCACGCAGCCAGCCGGCCAGGCGCACGGCGGCATACGCAGCGATGGCCAGGGCGGCCAGGGTGGCGGCCGTGGCCGCCAGGACCACGCCGGCGAGGGTGAGATCGCCGGCGCGCCAGACCATGAGCGCGGCGATCACCGCCGCCGCCACGGCGTAGGCCCCGCCGGTCCGCACCACGCCGGCACCCGCGGTGCGCCGCAGCACCCGCATGGGCGGCACATGGCGCAGCCGCGCCGCCGTGGGCAGGGCGAACCCGGCCGCCGCGGCCACGCCCAGGCCCACCCCGTAGATGGCCGGCAGCAGGCCCGGCGCTGGCAGGTTGGGCGGCAGCACATCGGCCAGCAGGGCGATCATCACCGCGTGCAGGGCGAAGCCGATGGCCGCGCCGAGCACGCCGGCGGCGAGCGCCACCGCGCCGAGGACCGCGGCCTGGATGGCCACCACCCGGCCCTGCCGAGCGCCGAGCACGCGCATGACCGCCACGCGGTCGAGCTGCGCCTCGGCGTAGTGCCGGGCGGTGAGCAGCACCGCGGCGGCGGCGACCACCACGGTGATCAGCGCCGCCAGGCCCAGGAACCGCTCGGCCTGGCCGACGATCTCCTGGATGGCCGGCTGCGCCTCGGTCCCGGTGAGCACCTCCGCCTCGGGTCCCTCCGCCTCGCGCAGCCACTCGGCGAAGGCGTCCAGCTCCGCGTCGGCCCCGGCGAGCAGCAGGGCGTGGCTCACCCGCGCGCCCTCGCCCACCAACCCGGTGCCCTCGATATCCTCCCAGGCCATCAGCACCCGCGGGGCCACGCTGCCGAACATGCCGGCACGATCGGGCTCGGCGGTAACCAGCCGCGTCATGGGCAGTTCGCTGTCGCCGACCTCCAGGGATCCGCCAAGCTCGGCACCGAGCAGGTCGAGCAGTCGCGGCTCGACCCAGGCCTCACCCGGCTGCGGGCGCTGCTCCGCCACCCGGTCGGCGCTCTCGCGATCCTCTGCGTAGCGCAACTCACCGCGCAGGGGGTAGCCGACCTCCACCGCCTTGGCGGAGACCAGGCGCGTGCTGCCATCGGCAGCCACCACGGTGGGGAATTCCACGGTGCGCGCCGCCTGCAGGCCGCGCTCGCGGGCCTCGTCCAGCCACGCCTGCGGGGCGGCGTCGTCGGTGCGCACCAGGCGATCGGCGGCGATCAGCTCCGCCGCCCGCTCGGTGGTGGCCGCCCCCACCCGGTCGCCCAGCCACCCAACGGCGGTCACCGCGGCCACAGCCACAACCAGCGCGGCGGCGAGGATCCCCAGCCGGCCGGCGGCCAGATCGCGTCGCAGGAAGCGCGCGGCTAGCCGCAGCGTGGTGCCAATCGCAGAGTTCGGGGCGCTCATCGGGCCAGCACCCCCTCGCGGAAGCGATAGACGGTCTCGCAGCGCTCGGCCACCGAGGGATCGTGGGTGACCAGGATCAGGGTGGTGCCGTGCTCCCGGTTGAGGTCGAAGAGCAGGTCCACCACCTGGGCACCGATGGTGTCGTCCAGGTTGCCGGTGGGCTCGTCGGCCATTAGTAGCCGCGGCTCCGTCACGAAGGCGCGGGCGATGGCCACCCGCTGCTGCTCGCCGCCGGAGAGCCGCTCGGGGGTATGGTGCAGGCGATGCCCCAGCCCCACCCGCTGCAGCGCCGCAGCCGCCGCCTCACCGTCGCCACCACGGCCGGAGAGTTCCAAGGCCAGGCGCACGTTCTCCAGCGCCGAGAGCCCGCCGAGCAGATGGAAGGCCTGGAAGACAAAACCGATGCGTCCGGCCCGCGCCGCCGCACGCCCGTCCTCGTCCAGCGCGGTCAGCTCCTCGCCGTCGACACAGACCTGCCCGCTGGCGGGCTGCTCCAGGCCGGCCAGCAGCCCGAGCAGGGTCGATTTACCGGAGCCCGAGGCGCCCAGGATGGCGACGCTCTCGCCGTGGCGGATGGTAAGATTCAGGTTATCGAACAGGACGACCTCGCCGTCGGGGCCACGAAAGCGCATCCCCAGGCCGCGGGCTTCCAGCGCCGGGTGAGGGGTGCCCGCCGCGGCGGGGGCGTCGGCTTCTTCCTTCAGCATCGGGTGTTCGCTCCTATGGCTGGTACCGGCTGCTTCTTTTTGCCCCTGCGCCGGGCGTTGTTCGCCGCGGCACTGGCGCTGCTCCTGGCGCCGGCGGCGGCCGCCGCCGAGCGTCCGACCATCCTGGTCTTCGGCGATTCACTCTCCACCGCCTACGGCTTCGACCGCGACGAGGCGTGGCCCGTTCTACTCGAGACACGCCTGGACGAGGCCGACCTGCCCCACCGGGTGACCAACGTCAGCCGCAGTGGCGAGACCACCAGCGGCGGGACCCGGCGCCTGCCCGACGCCCTCCAAGAACACGAGCCGGAGATCGTCCTGCTCCAGCTCGGGGGCAACGACGGCCTGCGCGGCCAACCCCCGGAGCGGATCCGCAGCAACCTGGCGCGGATGATCGAGCAGGCCCACGAGGCGGACAGCCAGGTATTGCTGATCGGCATCCGTATCCCACCGAGCTACGGGCGAACCTACACCGAGCAGTTCGCGGCCATCTACCCCGAACTGGCCGAAGAGCACGACCTGCCGGTGATCCCCTTCCTCCTCGATGGGGTCTGGGACCGGGACGGGATGATGCAGAACGACGGGGTCCACCCCACCGCCGAGGCGCAGCCGAAGATCGCCGAGCGGGTGTGGGAGACCCTTCGCGAGATGCTCGACACCGCCTCCTAACGGCTGACCGACGCCCCCCACCGGCGGGAGCGGGTGGGGCCGGGGTCAGCCAGGGGCCTCGCTCGCCAGGGACGGCGAGCGTGGAGCCCCCAAAGGTGGGCGGGTAGCGTCCCCAGGTCGGCACCGGCGCCAGCACGCCCCCGCCGGCGGTGATCGTCGGTCGCCCCTGGGGGCAGGTATCAGGAGGTGGCTTTCTCGCCGCCGAACCACTCCATCATGCGCGGGATCAGGGTGCGCAGCTCAAGGGTCATCAGCGAGAAGTCGGCATCGAGCTGCTCGGCCTGGCTCTCCGGGTCGCGGTCGCCGGCCTGCTCGCGGATGACGTCGTGGAATTTCAGGCGGCGCAGGCTCAAGTCGGTGTCGAGCACCGCGCTGAGCCGCTCGCTGTAGGTCACCGCCAGCCGGCGAACGCGCTTGCCGGCATCGATGTGGGCACGCATCTCGTCGGAGGTCAGGTCTTGGCGCTTGACGCGGACCTCGCAACCCTCGGCGTTGGGGTCCTCGAGCACCGCCTCTTCGCCTAGCTCCAGGTCACCGGGCAACTGCTGCTGCGCCAGCCAGCGGGTCATGATGGTCCCCGGCCCCATCTCGGTCTCCGGCGGACTGAGGGTGAGATCCCCCCACGCCTCGCGCAGCTGCTCGACGAAGTGCTCGGCCTGTTTCTCGGAGCCGGCGTCCACCACCAGGTAGCCGGCCTCGGTATCCAGGTAGCCCCAGGTCCGCTTGTGGCGGCTGAATGCCCGCGGCATCAGGTCGGTGACCACCTCGTCGCGGATGCGGTCGCGCTCGCGCTTGCGCACCTTGCGATGCTCGGCCGCCTCCACGGCGCTGATGCGCTCGTCCATAGCCTCGCGAATCACCGCCGCGGGCAGCAGCTTCGTCTCCTCCTGCAGACAGAAGAGCAGGCTGCCGGCGGCGGCGTGCACCAGCGGCGCCCCGGGGCCGAGCGGCGGTACGAACCCACTGCGGCTCGGCTCCAGTGCCCCGCAGGGCGTGAAGGCGAGCGCACCCAGGCGCTGGTCGGCGGTCTCGGGGTCGTAAGCGACGTCATCGCGCAGGCGGTAGGGGATCAGGTTACGAAACCACATGGGGGGCCAGTCGGTTGCGCAGCTTCAGGGCTCGGTCGGCGGCCTCCTGCCGGTCGTCGCCGAGCACGGTGATGTGGCCCATCTTGCGGCCGGGGCTCGGCGCGCCCTTGCCGTAGAGGTGGAGGGTGGCCGCCGGGTCGGCGAAGACCTCGTCCCAGGGCGGGGTGCCGGCATCCCAGACATCGCCGAGCAGGTTGACCATGGCCGCCGGGGTCAACCGCCGGGTGCTACCCAGGGGCAAGCCGCAGATGGCACGCAACTGCTGGTCGAACTGTGAGGTGACCGCCCCCTCGATGGTCAGGTGGCCGGAGTTGTGCGGCCGCGGGGCGATCTCGTTGACCATCAGCTGTCCGCCGGCGTCGATGAAGAACTCGACGCAGTAGGTGCCGACGGCGTCGAGCCCCTCTCCCACCAACCGGGCGATCTCCACGGCCTGCTGACACAACGCCGGGTCGAGGTCGGCATCGCTGACCGACAGATCGAGGATGTGGTCCCGGTGGCGATTCTCGGTCACCCCGTAGTGGACAAAACGGCCATCCACGCCGCGGGCGGCCACCACCGAGACCTCCATGGCCAGATCGATACGCGCCTCGACCACCGCCTCCTCGGCACCGATGGCCGGCCATGCAGCGGCCACGGCCTCGACGCTATCTACCCCCGCCTGGCCCTTGCCGTCGTAGCCCAGCCCGGCGCTCTTGATCACCGCCGGGGCACCGAGACGTTCCACGGCAGCGGCCGCCTCCGCGGCCCCGCAGACGGACTCGAAGGGGACCGTGGGCAGGCCGTGCTGGCGCAGGAAGGTCTTCTCCAGGGCGCGGTTCTGCGTCGTCGCGAGGGCGTGGGGGGACGGCCGCACCGGTAGGCACTCCGCGGCGGCCTCGACGGCCCCCCGGGGCAGATTCTCGAACTCGTAGGTCAGCACGCTCAGTTCGCCAGCCAGGCTGCGCAGCAGCTCCGCCGTGGGCTCGGCGTCGTGCACGACATCGGCCACTTGCCCGGCCGGGGCCTGCCCGGCGCCGGGGGCGATGACGTGGACCCGGTAGCCGGAACGCCGCGCGGCCACGGCGAGCATGCGGCCGAGCTGGCCGGCACCGAGGATGCCGATGGCCGCTCCCGGCAAGATCGGCGCGGCGACGGTCATGAGAGCTCCTCCCCATAGACGCGCTCGGCCTGCTGGGTGCGGAAGGCCTTGAGCGCGTCGGCGTAGCGCGGATCCTCGCGGGCGAGCATGGCCACCGCAAAGAGCGCCGCATTACGCGCGCCGGCGGTGCCGATGGCGAAGGTGGCGGTGGGCACGCCGGCCGGCATCTGGACGATGGACAGCAGCGAGTCGAGGCCGTTAAGGGCCTTCGACTGCACCGGCACCCCGAGCACCGGCACGATGGTCTGCGCGGCGAGCATGCCGGGCAGATGGGCGGCACCGCCGGCGCCGGCTATGATCGCCCGCAGGCCGCGCTCTTCGGCCTCGGCGGCGTAGTCGGCCATCAGTTGCGGGGTTCGGTGGGCAGAGACCACTCGGGCCTCATGGGGCACCTCGAAGTCACGAAGCACCTCGGCGGCGCCGGAGAGGGTGTCCCAATCGGAACTGCTGCCCATCACGACGCCCACTAACGGCTGCGCGTCGGTCATAACGGGTCCACTCGCAAAAGCGAAAATTGTAGCACGGGCGGGAGGTCAGGAGCGGATATTGAGCAGCGTGCCGGTCATCTCGTCGACGGCCCGCACGACGCGGACGCCGGCGTGTCCCTGCTGCTCGTAGCTCAGCGACTGGATGACCGCCGTGTGCATCTCCTCGGAACGAGGATCGGACTGCGCTGTAACCCGGGCCACCTGGGCGGCGGTCCGGGTCAGGCCCTCGTCCGCGCGGTGGATGGCCTGCATCCCCGCCGGATTGAAAGCGGTCACGTCCATGGCAACGCGCTGCCCGCAAGTATGACTCAGTGCATAAGTGTAATCCGGGCCGGCCGTCGACACCAGCCCGCCCGACCCGGAAGATGGCTTCAGTCGCCGTAGAGCACGCCGTGGCGGACGTAGGAGCCCGGTGCCGGCTCGATCGGGGCGTGCTTTTTCGACCCGACCTTCCGTGCAGCAACGCTCTCGCCGCCGTGGCCGGCCAGCCACTGCCCCCAGTCGTTCCACCATGAGCCCTCGTGGGCCTCGGCCCCGGCCAGCCACTCATCCTGATCCACCGTCTTGGCGGTGTTGGTCCAGTAGCCGTACTTGTTCTTGTGGGGCGGATTGATGACGCCGGCGATGTGGCCGGATCCGCCAAGCACGTAGCGGGTGGGACCGGAGAGCAGCCGCGGGCCACGGATGGTGCTCTTCCAGGGGGCGATGTGGTCCTCCTTGGCCGACATGAAGTAGGCCGGGATGTCGACCCGGCCCAGGTCGATGGCCTCCCCCGCCAGCTCCAGGGCACCCGGCTCCTTGAGCAGGTTGCGCTGATACATGTTGCGCAGGTAGAAGCTATGCATCTTGGCGGGCATGTTGGTGGAATCGGAGTTCCAGTAGAGCAGATCGAAGGGGAACGGCTCATCGCCCTTGAGGTAGTTGTTCACGAAGAACGACCAGATCAGGTCGTTGGCGCGGAGCATGTTGAAGGTCGTGGACATGTACCGACCCTCCAGATAGCCCTTCCGGCTCATGCGCCGCTCCAGCGTGGCGATCTGCTCCTCGTCGAGGAAGACCTCCAGCTCACCGGGGTACTCGAAGTCGAGCATGCAGGTCAGGAAGGTCGCGGCCTGAATGCGCCGGTCCCCGCGGGCCGCCAGCCAGGCCAGGGTGCAAGCCGACAGGGTCCCGCCGAGGCAGTAGCCAACCAGGTTCATCTCGTCGCTGCCGGTGATCTCCTGGACCACATCCATGGCCGCCACCGGCCCCTCGAGCATGTAGTCCTCGAAGCGCTTCTCGGCCAGGCTCTCATCGGGGTTGCGCCAGCTGATGATGAACACGGTGTGGCCCTGGGCCACCAGCCACTTGACCATGGACTTCTCGTCATTGAGGTCCATGATGTAGTACTTGTTGATCCACGCCGGCACCAGCAGCAGGGGCCGCTTGTGGACCTCGGCGGTGGTGGGCTCATACTGGATGAGCTGCATGAGTTCGTTCTGGTAGACCACCTGCCCCGGGGTGGTGGCGAGGTTGGTGCCGACCTCGAAGGCGTCGTAGTCGGTCATCTTGATGTCGAGCCGGCCACGACCCCGCTTGAGGTCGTCGAGCAGATTGCTCAGCCCCTGCAGCAGGTTCTGGCCGCCGGTCTCGACGGTCTTCTCGAGCACCTCGGGGTTGGTGGCCACGAAGTTCGACGGGGCCATGGCGTCGATGAACGCCCGGGTGTAGAAATCCACCTTCTTCTTGGTCTGATCATCGAGCCCTTCCACGTCCCGGACCACCGCGTGGGTGTGATCCGCCGCCAGGAGGTAGGACTGCTTAACGAAATCGAAGAAGGGGTGATCCTCCCAGTGCTGGTGCTGAAAGCGCCGATCCCCCTTGGCCGGCTGCGCCACCGGCTCGGACTCCAGCCCCCAGAAGCGCAGGGCCACGTTCTGCATCAGGCTCATGTAGTCCTGCCAGAAGGACATCTGCACCTGCATCAGGCGGGCCGGATCGGCCATCACCCGCGCGCTCAGCTGCTGGAACAGCTGCGCCATCTGCGCGGCATCCTCCATGGCCACGTGGTGCGTCGACTGCTCCTGCTGCAGGAACTCCTGCACCAGCTCCTGACTCTTGGCGGTAATCTCGGTCAGCGACCGGGAGAGCGCCTCGTAATCGATGTCCTGGTTCCGGGTGCCGTTCTCTTGTGCCATACCGCTCCTCGCGATCGGGGCCACGTGCCCCGCGGGTGTCTTGTCTCCGGAGGAACATACTAATGCACGCAGGATTGCGTTGCGATGCGTCAACCGATGCCGGGCTGCGCGGCGTGCTGACCGACGGCGACGATGCCCTCGCCGCCGCATGGGCCGAGCGCCTGGGCGTGCCCCAGCTCGACGCCCACCCCGACGCCGGCCCCGGGGTGGTGCTGCGCGCCGGCGACCCGCCTGCGCTGCAGATGCTCGGCCGGCGCGCCCCCGGACCGGTGGCGGTGGACTTCGCGGACCGGCAGCTGAAGCGCCGGGTGGCCGGCTCCACGCCCCGCCGCGACCCGTTGGCGCGCGCCGTGGGGCTACATAGACGACCGCAGACGGCAGTGGTCGATGCCACCGCCGGACTCGGCCAGGACGGCTGGGTGCTCGCCGCTCTGGGCGCCTCGGTGACCTGGATCGAGTGCAGCCCGGTCCTCTCCGCCCTGCTCGCCGCCGCCCTCGAGCGGGCTGCCGCCGAGCCGCAGCTGGCCGCCACGGCCGAGCGCATCCGCCTGCAACCGGGGGATCTGCGCGACGTGCTGGGGCGGCTCCCCACCGCCTCGTGCGAGGTGGTCTACGTTGATCCGATGTACCCCGACGGCGCCACCCGCGGCGCCGTCGGCCGCCCAGCGCAGGTCCTGCGGGCCCTGCACGCGAGCGCACCGCCCCCGGCCGAAGCCGACCTGCTGGCCGCGGCGCTGGCCCACGCCACCCGCCGGGTGGTGGTCAAGCGTCCGCAGCGCGCGGCCCCGGTGTCCGGCCCACCGCCAAGCCGGGCGGTATCCGGCCGGGCGGTGCGTTTCGACATCTACGAGCGGGGCTAGGATATACGGCGGCGTCGAGAGGAAGGGAGGCCGAACGAAAGCGCCAGCGGCACCCGAGGGTGTCCGCTGGCGCGGGGCATAGGCCGTATAGATGGCTGGGGGAGGTGGATTCGAACCACCGCTGACGGAGTCAGAGTCCGTAGTCCTACCGCTAGACGATCCCCCAGCAGGAACTGCTGCTTTCGCCGCGTTAACGCTTGGAGAACTGCGTCGCGCGACGGGCCTTGTGCAGGCCGATCTTCTTCCGCTCGACCATGCGCGCATCGCGGGTGATGAAACCAGCACGCCGCAGCGGCGCCTTGAGCTCGGCGTCGTAGTTCGCCAGCGCCCGGGCAATGCCGTGGCGCACCGCACCGGCCTGCCCGCTGGACCCGCCGCCCGAGACGGTCGCCTTGATGTCGAACTTGTCCGCGGCGTCCACCTGATCCAGCGCCTGGCGCACGATCATCCGCCCGGTCTCGCGCCCGAAGTACTCGTCGAGCGGGCGACCGTTAACGGTGATATTGCCGTTACCCGGGGTCATGAACACCCGCGCGGCAGAGGTCTTGCGGCGTCCGGTTCCGTAATACTGCTGATTCGCCATGGTCTTGATCGTTCCCGATTGTAGCCTCAGAGCTCCAGCGGCTGCGGCTGCTGAGCGTGATGACGGTGCTCGTTCCCGGCGTAGACCTTGAGCTTCTTGAGCATGGCCCGGCCCAGCCGGTTCTTCGGCATCATCCCGCGCACCGCGCTCTCGATCAGGCGCTCCGGATGACGTTCACGCACTTCGGCCACGGACCGGCTCTTGATGCCGCCCGGGAAACCGGTGTGCCAGAAATACTGCTTGTCCCGCTCTTTCCGCCCGGTCAGGCGAATCTTGTCGGCGTTGATCACGACAATATAATCGCCCGCGTCGACGTGCGGAGTAAAGACCGGCTTGTGCTTGCCGCGCAGGCGATGCGCGACCTCGCTGGCCAGCCGCCCGAGCGTCTTGTCGGTGGCGTCGACCAGGTACCAGTCGCGTTGAACCTCTGCGGGCTTGGCGCTATACGTCTTCATCGCTTCGCTCTCTCCGTCGAAGACCGCGCATAATAACGGAAGGCGGCGGTACTGGCAACCGCCACTGCCCCCGCCGTCCGCGGCGGCTCAGACTTCTTGGTTGGCCGGCAGGTTGCGCCCGGCGAAGATCTCCATCATCTCCCGGCGCAGATGCCTGCGGATCGTGTTCGCCTCTTCCTCGTCAAGGTCGGCACTCGACTCGCCGAAGAGGTAATTATCCAGGTCGAACTCGCGCAGGATCATCTTCGTGTGGAAGATGTTCTCCTGGTAGACGTTCACGTCCAGGGTCTGGTAGCGCTCCTTGGTGTCCTCGGAGAGGTAGTTCTGGATCGAGTTGATCTCGTGATCGATGAAGTGCTTGTGCCCCTCCACGTCGCGGGTGAAGCCGCGCACGCGGTAGTCCATCGTCACGATGTCCGAGTCGAACGAGTGGATCAGGTAGTTGAGCGCCGTCAACGGCGAGATCACGCCGCAAGTGGAGACATCGATGTCCGCCCGGAAAGTGCTCACACCCTTGTCCGGATGCATCTCCGGGTAGGTGTGCACGGTGATGTGCGACTTGTCCAGGTGGGCAACGACATCGTCGGGCAGCGGCCCGGGCCGCGCCTCGGCGCTCTCCTCGGCCTCCTCGGGCGACACCGGACCCTCGGAGATGAGGATGGTCACGCTGGCCCCCTGGGGGTCATAGTCCTGGCGCGCGACGTTGAGCACATTGGCGCCGATGATCTCGGCGACGTTGGTCAGGATCTCGGTCAGCCGTTCGGCGTTGTACTCTTCGTCGATATATTCGATATACGCCCGCCGCTGCGCCTCGGTCTTGGCGTAGCAAACGTCGTAGATGTTGAAGCTCAACGACTTGGTCAGATTGTTGAAGCCGTGGAGCCGGATGCGGGTGTAATCGACCAACGCCTGGGCCCTCCCGTCGCCGGTGGGAAGTGTGCGCTCAAGGAAGCAGGGAATTATGCACAAATCTGGCGATAACGCCACCGTTGTAATGGACAGTAGCTCCGCGGCCGACGTTCCGTGGAACACCCGCCGCGCGGCCCACGGCCACCCCGCCGGTCACGCCCCAGCGGGGCCGCCGAAGAGCTCGGCGAGCCGTTCCCCCGGGCTCTCCGCGGACATGAACGCCTCGCCGACCAGGAAGGCGTGGATGCCGGCCGCGCGCATACGGGCCACATCCCCGGCGGTATGGATGCCGCTCTCGGTCACTGCCAGGGCACCGGAGGGCATCGCCCCGGCCAGCGCCTCGCTGGTTGCCAGATCGGTATGGAAGGTCCGCAGGTCCCGGTTGTTCACGCCGACCAGCGCCGGCCCCAGCGGTGCGACCCGGGCCAACTCCTCGGCGTCGTGGACCTCGATGAGCACATCCATGCCCAGTTCCACCGCCAGGGCGTGCAGCTCTGCCAGCTGCGCATCACCCAGCGCCGCGGCGATAAGCAGGATGCAGTCCGCCCCGAGGACACGCGCCTCGTAGACCTGATAGGCATCGACGGTGAAGTCCTTGCGGAGCACCGGCACGGTGACGGCCTCGCGGGCCTCCTGCAGATGGGCGTCATCGCCCTGGAAGAAGTCGCGGTCGGTCAGCACCGACAGGCAGGCGGCACCGTGACGCTGGTAGTCGGCGGCGATGGCCGCCGGCCGGAAGTCGTCGCGGATCACGCCACGGCTGGGCGAGGCGCGCTTGATCTCGGCGATGACCCCGGCGCCGCCGGCCTCAACCCGCTGCAGCAGGGCATCGCAGAACCCGCGGGTCGGCGCCAGGTCGGCAGCGGCGGCCGACAACTCGCGCAGCGATCGGGCCTCGGCGCGCTCGACCACCTCCTCGGCCTTGCGGCGCAGGATGCGGCGCAGGATATCCGGCGTCCCGGTGGCGCTCATTGGGCGAGCTCCCGGGTCGTCGCCACGAAGCGCTCCAGGGTCTGGGCGGCGGCCCCGGAGGTCATGAGTTCCCGAGCCCGCTCCACACCACGACGCAGATCGGGCGCCTCACCGCCGACATAGAGCGCGGCACCGGCGTTGGCGGCGATGAGCTCCATGGCGGCAATGCGCTCGCCGGCGAAAGCGGCACGGATCATCGCCAGGCTGTCCTTGGTGCCGGAAATGGTGACCTCATTGAGCGGCGCGCTGCGCAGCCCCAGATCCTCCGGCGTGACGGTGTACTCCTCGATCTGCCCGTTGCGCAGCTCGGCGATCCGCGTCGGGGCGGCGATGCTGATCTCGTCCAGCCCGTCCTCGGCGTGGACCACCAGCACGTGGTCGCTGCCCAGGGCCTGGAGCACCTCGGCCACCGGGCGCACCCACTCCTGGCCGAACACCCCGAGCAGCTGGCGCCGCGCCCCGGCCGGGTTGGACAGGGGGCCGACCAGGTTGAACAGGGTGCGCACACCGAGTTCCTTGCGCGGCCCCACGGCGTGCTTCATGGCGCTGTGGTGCAGCGGGGCAAAGAGGAAACCGACGTTGACCCGGCGGATGCACTCGGCCACCGCCTCGCTGCTGAGCTCCAGCGTGGCGCCGCAGGCCTCGAGCAGATCGGCACTGCCACTGCGCCCGGAGACCGAGCGGTTACCGTGCTTGGCCACCGGGATGCCCCCGGCGGCGGTGACGAAGGCGGCGGCGGTGGAGACGTTCAAGGTGCCGCTGGCATCACCGCCGGTGCCGCAGGTGTCCACCAGGCGGTGGAAGTCGTCGCCGACATCGACCCGCTCGGCGAGCTCGCGCATGACCGAGGCAGCAGCGGCCATCTCCTGGACCGTCTCCCCCTTCAGGCGCATGCCGATGAGGAAGCCACCGATCTGCGCCGGCGTGGCCCCACCGGTCATGATCGTGCGGAAGACCGCGGTCATCTCATCGGGGCTGAGGTCCTGGTTTTCCGTGATTCGACGAAGGGCGGCGGTTAGGTCCATGGGGTGCCTCGGTTTTTTGATGGTTCAGGGTACTAGGGGCAGGGTTCAGGCGACGGCGCGGGGCTGCTCGAGGAAGTTGCGTAGCAGATCGTGGCCGGACGATGTGAGGATCGATTCCGGGTGGAACTGCACCCCCTCGACCGGGAGACGGCGATGGCGCAGACCCATGATCTCGTCGACGGCGCCGTGGGCCCCCTCGGTCCAGGCGGTGATCTCCAGCTCCTCAGGGAGGCTTTCGCGCTCGACGATCAGCGAGTGGTAGCGGGTGGCCTCCAGCGGCTCGGGGAGGCCGGCGAAGACTCCCTGGCCGCGGTGACGCACCGCGGACGTCTTGCCGTGCATGACCTCGCGGGCCCGGACCACGCGGCCACCGAACACCTGCCCGATGGTCTGGTGCCCGAGACAGACGCCGAGGATGGGCACCTCGCCGGCCAGGCAGCGGACCACCTCAAGCGACACGCCGGCCTCGTTGGGCGTGCAGGGCCCTGGCGAGATCACGATGCGCTCCGGACGCAAGCGGCGCACCTCATCGGCACTGATCTCGTCGTTGCGCACCACCTCGACCCGGGCACCCAGCTCACCCAGGTACTGGACCAGGTTCCAGGTGAACGAGTCGTAGTTGTCGATCATCAGGATCATAAGCCAGCCTCGGCCATCTCGACGGCGCGCAGCAACGCCCGGCCCTTGTTCAGGGTCTCTTTCCACTCCAGCTCGGGGACCGAGTCGGCGACCACCCCGGCGCCCGCCTGGACATGGACCTGGCCATCGTGGACCACCGCCGTGCGGATGGCGATGGCGGTATCCATATTGCCCGACCAGGACAGATAGCCGACGGCCCCGGCGTAAACGCCCCGCTTGACCGGCTCGACCTCGTCGATGATCTCCATGGCGCGGATCTTCGGCGCGCCGGAGACTGTCCCGGCGGGGAACGTGGCCCGCAGCACGTCCATGGGGCCGAGCCCGGGACGCAGCCGGCCAACCACGTTAGAGACGATGTGCATGACCTGGGAGTAGCGCTCCACCACCATGCGCTCGGTCAGGCGCACGGTGCCGGTCTCGGCCACCCGGCCGACGTCGTTGCGCCCGAGGTCGATGAGCATCACGTGCTCGGCGATCTCCTTAGGGTCCGAGACCAGTTCCTGCTCCAGCTCCCGGTCGCGGGCTTCGGTGGCCCCGCGCTTGCGGGTCCCGGCGATGGGACGCACGGCCACCTCGCCATCCTCGAGGCGGACCAGGATCTCCGGCGAGGATCCGACCACCTGGCACGCACCCAGATCGAGGAAATACATGTAAGGCGACGGATTGGTGCAACGCAACGCCCGGTAGAGATCGAGCGGCTCGGCGCTGAACGGCATGCTCATGCGCTGCGAGGGAACCACCTGCATCACGTCGCCTGCAGCGATATACTCGCGGATCCGCTCCACCGCGTCCTCGAAGCCGGCCTGGGTGAAGTTGTAGCGGGGCTCGCCGGCCGCCACACCACGCCCCCGGGACGGGGGCCGCTGCACGGGCTCGGCCAGCCGCGCGGCGAGCTCGTCGAGCCGGGCCAGCCCGGCCTCATAGGCGCCGGGCTCGCGCGGGTCGCAGTGGACCACCAGGTAGAGCCGGCCAGCGAGGTTGTCGAAGACCACCACCTCCTCGGCCTCCACCAGGCAGATATCCGGCAGCCCCAGGGCGTCTTCCGGGGCCCCCTCAGCCAGGCGCGGCTCGACGTAACGCACGGTATCGTAGCCGAAATACCCCACCAGCCCGCCGAGAAAACGCGGCATCTGCGGGAATCCGGAGGGCGTTGCGGCGCGGTGGCGGTGCTGGTAGGCCTCGATCCAGGCGAGCGGATCGCGAACCTGCTCCTCGTCGACCAACGCGCCGTCGCGGCGAACCTCGACCCGGTGGCCGTAGACGGCGATCTCGGTCCGGGCCGGCAGGCCGATGATGGAGTAGCGCCCCCACTTCTCACCACCTTCCACCGACTCAAAGAGGAAGGAGCGCGGCCCGCGGGCGAGCTTGAGATAGGTGGACAGCGGCGTGTCGAGATCGGCCAGCACCTCCCGGATAAGGGGGATACGGGTGTAGCCGGCCTCGGCGAGGCTGTGGAATTCGTGCTCTTTCATCGCCTCAGGCCGCCCCGCGAAGCAGCGTGACCACGCCGCTGAGGTCATCGACGATGGCGTCGGCCCCCAGATCCTCCGGCGCGACGCTGCGGCGATAGCCGTAGGGCACGCAGACCACCGGGATGCCGGCGTTGTGCGCCGCTTCGACATCGGTGCGCGAGTCGCCGACCATCAGCACCGTCCGCGACGCCGCGCCCAGGCGCTCCATGGCCAGGCGCAGCGGCTCGGGATCGGGCTTGCGCGCCTCGGTGCACTCGCCGCCGACGACCACATCGATGGCGTCGGCCACGCCCATGCCCTCGAGGATCGGCTCGGCGAAGCGCCGCGGCTTGTTGGTGACCACGGCCAGACGCATGCCGGCCCGGGCCAGCGCCTGCACGGTCTCCACAACCCCGGGGAAGGGGCGACTGTGGACGTAAACGGCCTCGCCGTAGCACTCGAAGAAGCGCTCCAGGGCGGTGTCCAGTTCCTCGTCGGGCGGGGTACCGTCGTCCTCGCCGGTGAGGGCACGCGCCACCAGCCGTCGGGCGCCGTTGCCCACCCAGCCACGGACCTGCTCCTCGGTTACCGGAGACCGGTCCCGCTCGGTGAGAACCTGGTTGATGGCAGCGGTCAGATCCGGGGCGCTATCCACCAGCGTCCCGTCCAGATCGAAGAGAATCGCGCGAGTCAGCGAGAGATCCATAGCCAGCTTTCAGGCAGAAAGCTACACCCTACCGGCTGGCCGGCCCGGACCGCAAGCTGCTGCGGCGCTCAGGCCACCACCGGCTGATCGTAGGCAATGGGCAGTTCGTCGAGCTCCTCGAAGGTCACCTCCTCCCAGGCGTGCTCGTGCTCGAGGAGCTTGCGCAGGAGGCGGTTGTTGAGGGCGTGCCCGGACTTGTGCCCGTGGAAAGAGCCGATCAGGCTGCTGCCCAGCAGGTAGAGGTCGCCGATGGCGTCGAGGATCTTGTGCTTGACGAATTCGTCCCGGTAGCGCAGCCCGTCCTCGTTCAGCACCCGGTAGTCGTCGACCACGATGGCGTTGTCCAGGCTGCCCCCCAGGGCCAGACGGGAAGCCCGCAGCGCCTCGATCTCCTTCATGAACCCGAAGGTCCGCGCCCGGCTGACCTCCTTGATGAACGAGGTCGAGGAGAAATCCACCTCGGCCCGGGCGTGCTGATCGAGGAAGACCGGATGGTCGAAGTCGATGGTGAAGCTGACCTTGAAGCCCTCGAAGGGCTCGAAGGCCACCCACTTGTCACCGTCGACGACCTGGACCGGCTCCAGGATGCGCACAAAGCGCTTCGGCGCCTCCTGCTCCTTGATCCCGGCAGAGCGGACCAGGAACACAAAAGGCGCCGCACTGCCGTCCATAATCGGTACCTCGGCGGCGGAGAGATCAACGTAGCAGTTGTCGATCCCGAGTCCGGCCAGCGCCGAGAGCAGGTGCTCGACGGTGGACACGCGCACCCCGTCCTCGACCAGGCAGGTCGAGAGACGGGTGTCGCCCACCGCAGCGGCCGTTGCCTTGATCTCGCGATCGAGATCCGTCCGCCGGAATATGATGCCCGCATTGGCCGGAGCCGGGCGGAGGGTCAGGTAGACCTTCTCGCCGGTGTGCAGGCCCACGCCGGTCGCGCGGATGCTGTTCTTCAAGGTGCGTTGACGGATCATGGCTCGACTCGGCTCCACTGCTCATGCGGCTACATGTGTGCTCAGCCGCAACCAGCGCGACCGGACACACCGCCTTCACCGTTTATAGCGGCGAGACGTCGCGAAATATTAGTGTAACAAATCCAAAAAGTATATTGCAGCGCACAAAACGCGCCGCGCCTCAGTCGGCCTGGCGACGCAGGAACGCCGGGATATCCAGGTACTCCATGTCGCCGTCGGTATCCGCCTCCTTGCGCTCGTTGGCGGCGTTCTGCCGGATCACCGTGGGCCGGTCGAGCTGCGCGTAGTCGACCTCGCCGGTGTGCTTTCGCGGACCGGGCTGCGCCTGCTGGGCGACGCGAGCCACATCCTCAGCGGACTGAACCGCCGGCCCCAGACCGGTGGCCACCACCGTCACGCGCAGCTCGTCCTCCAGTTCGGGGTCGATCACGGCACCGACCACCACGGTCGCCTCGTCGGAGGCGTACTCGCGCACGGCGTTGCCGACCTCGTCGAACTCGCCGATGGAGAGGTTGTAGCCACCGGTGACGTTGACCAGAACACCGTTGGCGCCGGCCAGGTTGAAGTCCTCGAGCAGCGGGCAGGCGATGGCCCGGTCGGCCGCCTCGCGGGCACGCCCCTCGCCCGAGGCCACGCCGTTGCCCATCACCGCCATGCCCATCTCGGACATCACGGTGCGCACGTCGGCAAAGTCGACGTTGATCAGGCCCGGACGGGTGATCAGCTCAGCAATACCGCGCACCGCGCCATGGAGCACGTCGTTGGCCGACTTGAAGGCGTCGATCAGGGTCAGGTTCTTGCCGAGCACCGGCAGAAGCCGCTCATTGGGGATGGTGATCAGCGAATCGACGCTATTCTCCAGCTCCTTGATGCCCTCCTGGGCCACGCCCATGCGCTTGTTGCCCTCGAACGGGAACGGCTTGGTCACCACCGCCACGGCGAGGATGCCCATCTCGCGGGCGACCTCGGCCACCACCGGGGCCGCCCCCGTGCCCGTGCCACCGCCCATGCCGGCGGTGATGAAGACCATGTCCGCCCCGTCGAGCACTTCCTGAAGGCGGTCACGGGACTCCTCGGCCGCCTGCCGGCCGGTGGTCGGATCAGCCCCGGCCCCCAGGCCCTTGGTGATGCCGGAACCGAGCTGCACCGTCACCCCGGCGCGGGTATTGGCCAGGGCCTGGGCGTCGGTGTTGGCGTAGATGAACTCCACGCCCTCGATCTCGCTCTCAACCATGTGCTGGACGGCGTTGCCACCGCCGCCGCCGACTCCGATCACCTTGATGACCGCGTTCTGATTGGCGGTATCCATCAGATCAAACATGATGCTGCCCTCCTCAAGCGTCGCGGACGCTAGCGATTACTGAAATGACTAGAAATTGCCCTTGAACCAGTTCTTCATCCGCCCCCACAAGGCGGTTATCCCGGCGTCCTGCGCCAGCGCCGGCGACATGCCGCTTTCGCGGTTGCGCGCGCCGAAGGCGAGCAGACCGACGCCGGTGGAGTACATCGGGTTGCGCACCACATCGGATAGGCCGGTAACGAACTTCGGCACCCCGATGCGCACCGGCAGGTGGAAGACCTCCTCGGCCAGATCGGTGACCCCCTCCATCTTCGAGCTACCGCCGGTGAGCACGATGCCCGCCGGGATCAGATCTTCGAAGCCGCTCTTGCGCAGCTCCGACTGCACCAGCGAGAGCAGTTCCTCGTAGCGCGGCTCCACCACCGACGCCAGCGACTGGCGGGACAGGCGGCGCGGCGGCCGGTCACCCACCGAGGGCACCTCGATGCTCTCCTCGGGGTTAGCCAGCTGCGACAGGGCGCAGGCGTAGCGCACCTTGATGTCCTCGGCGTGGTGCGTCGGCGTCCGCAGCGCCACCGCGATGTCGTTGGTGACCTGGTGCCCGGCGATGGGGATGACGGCGGTATGGCGGATGGCGCCGCCGGTGAACACCGCGATATCGGTGGTCCCGCCGCCGATATCGACGAGGCAGACGCCGAGCTCCTTCTCGTCGTCGCTGAGCACAGCGTGGCTCGCCGCCAGCTGCTGGAGAACGATGTCGTCCACGTCCAGCTGGCAGCGGCGGACGCACTTGGTGATGTTGTCCGCCGCCGAGACCGCACCGGTGACCATGTGGACCCGCGCCTCCAGCCGCACGCCGGCCATGCCCAGGGGATCGCGGATACCCTCCTGGCTGTCGATGACGAACTCCTGCGGGATCACGTGCAGGATCTGCTGGTCCGCCGGGATCGCCACCGCCTTGGCCCCATCGAGGACACGCTCCAGATCGGCCTGGCGGACCTCCTTGTCGCGGATGGCCACCATCCCGTGGGAGTTGAGGCTGCGGATGTGGCTGCCCGAAATCCCGACATAGGCCGAATGGATCTCGCAGCCGGCCATCAGCTCGGCCTCCTCGATGGCGCGCTGGATCGACTGCACCGTGGAGTCGATATTCACCACCACGCCCTTCTTGAGACCGTGGGACGGGTGGCTGCCCACACCGATCACCTCCAGCTCGCCCTCCTCCTTGGCCTCGCCGACGATGGCGACCACCTTCGAGGTACCGATATCGAGGCCCACCAACAGGCTGTCTTCGCTCTTTCGCACCATGCTCTGCTCCGCCTTCAGTCCGCTTCGTCTGCCGCACCCCAAGCCACGGCAAAGCCGTTGGGGTAGCGCAGATCGACCCGCTCCATCGGGGCCTCTTGTCGTTCTTCCAAGGCCGGCAGCACGGCGGCGAAGCGCTCCACGCGCTCGCCCGGGTGCTGCCGGCCCAGGGCCATCTCAATGCCGCCCTCCAGCCGCGCGCTCCAGGACCCCCGGGGCGAAAGACCGAGCGCCACCAGGTTGACACCGCGCTCAGCGAGTCGTTGCTGCACCTCCCTGAACAAGCCGGCCATCTCACCCTCGCTGCCGTCCGGACCGCGCAGCACCGGGAGCCCCTCCGGGATGCTCGCCGGCCGCGGCTCGAACCGCTCGCCGTCGCGGTCGACCAGCGCCTGCTCTCCCCAGCGCGCCAGCGGCTCGCGCTCACGCAAGGTCACTTGGATCCGCCCCGGCCAGGCCCGGCGCACCTCGGCACCCGCCACCCAGGGCAGCGCCTCCAGGGCGTCCCGGGCGCCGCGCACATCCACCCCCAGCACACTCCTGTGCAAGTGCGGTGCCAGCGCCTGGCGCAAGTCATCGTCCGCCACGCGCTCCGGCGCGGCGCTCAGTTCCACCCGCTCCAGGGGCAGAATCCGCCCCTCCTGAAGCGCCACGGTGGCCATACCGGCAGCGCCGGTGGCCAACAGCGCCACCGCTCCACCCCAGAGCCAGCCCCGCAGCCCCGGGGCGCCGACCCGCTTGCGGCGCGTAGGCTGCCGGCCCAGCAGGTCTCTCCAGTCTTCGCGGCTCACGGCAACGCCTCCCCGAGAATGCGAGCCACCAGCTCATCGAAACCGATACCAGCCTGCGCCGCAGCGATCGGGACCAGCGAGTGATCCGTCATGCCCGGGATGGTGTTCACCTCCAACAGCCACCAGCGTCCGTCGGCATCCCGCATGACATCCACCCGCCCCCAACCGTTGCCGCCGCTGGCGGAAAAGGCCTCGCGACACAGCGCGCCGAGCTCCGCCTCCTCGTCCGCACCCAGACCGCTCGGGCAGTGGTGCCCGGTATCGTCGGCCTGGTACTTGGCGGCGTAGTCGAAGAAGGCGTGGGATGTCTCCAGCCGGATCGACGGCAACGCCCGATCGCCGAGCAGCGCCACGGTGTACTCCTCGCCCTCGACCCACTGCTCCGCGAGGACTGCATCGTCGTAGGCCGCCGCTGCCCGGTAGGCCTCGGCCAGCTGCGCCGGCCCGTCAACCCGGGTCATGCCCAGACTCGACCCTTCCCGGACCGGCTTGACGATCACCGGATACGCCAGCCCCTCGGCCAGCACCGGAGACTCGCTGGTGAGCAGCTGACCCGCCGGCGTGGGCAGTCCACTACCCTGCCAGAGCCGTTTGCAGCGCCACTTGTCCATGCCCAGCGCCGAGCCGAGGACACCGCTGCCGGTGTACGGCACCCCGAGCAGCTCCAGCAGCCCCTGTACCGTACCGTCCTCACCCCCCCGCCCATGCAGGGCGATGAAGACCACGTCGTAGCCCCTCAGCCCCTCCAGGGCGCGGTCACGGGGGTCGTAGGCCTCGGCGTCGTAGCCGCGGCGCTGCAGCGCGGCGAGCACCGCCCCGCCACTGCGCAGGGAGATGTCCCGCTCGGCGGAAGTGCCCCCCATGAGCACCGCCACGCGACCGACCCGCTGCGGATCCGGGATACCAGTCATGGCCGCACCTCCCCGATCACATGAACCTCGGGTTCCAGCCATACACCGTGCACCACAGCAACCCGCTCCCGGACCTGCGCCATGAGCCCCTCGATATCCGCCGCACTGCCACCCTCGTTGATGATGAAATTGGCGTGGCGCTCGGAGACCCGGGCACCGCCGCGCCGCGCCCCCTTCAAACCGGCCTCCTCAATCAGCCGCCCGGCCGCATCCCCCGTGGGATTGCGGAAGACCGAACCGCAAGTGGGCTGCCCCACTGGCTGCACGGCGTTGCGATGCTGCAGCAGCGCCCGCACCCGCTCGCGGAGCACCTGCGCATCGGCGGGGGGCAGTTCCCAGGTCGCGGCTAGGAACCACTCGCCGGCGGGGGCGGCCACACTGCGATAGCCGATCCGGAAATCGGCCGGGCCCCGCCGCCGGATGCGCCCCTGGCGATCGATGGTCTCGACCTCGACCACGCGCTCCCAAGTCTCGCCGCCCCAGGCGCCGGCATTGAGGGCCAGGGCCCCTCCCACGGTGCCCGGGATACCGGCCAGGAACTCGAGCCCGGCCAGCCCCTCCCGGACTGCCGCCCGAGCCAGGCGACCGCACGCCACGCCGGCTTCCGCGTGGACCCGGCCATGCGCCCCCACCACCAGCTCGTCCAACCCGCCCTGGGTCAGGACGACCGTCCCTGCCACGCCACCATCGCGGACCAGCAGGTTGCTGCCCAGACCACACCAGAGCAGCGGCTCGTCGGCTGGCAGGCGCGCCAGGCAGTCGACCAGCCCGTCGCGGCCGGCCGGACAGCAGAGCCGACGCGCCGGCCCGCCCACCCGCCAGGTGGTGTAGCCGGCCAGCGGCTCCTGCTCGCGCCACTCGCCGGGCCGAATCCGCCGCCGCTCGACCGCCGCGCTCACGCCGCACCTCCCGCCGCCGGGCCGGCGCCCAGGCGCGCCGGGAGCCCACCGATGCTGCCGGCGCCCAGGGTCAGCACCACGTCGTTATCGCGCAGCAGCCCGGCCAGCAGCCCCGGCACCTCGTCCAGGCTGTCTGCGAAGATCGGCTGCGCACCGCCGCGATCGCGCACCGCCGAGGCCAGCGCCCGGCCGTCGGCGCCGGGCAAACGCGCCTCGCCGGCGGCATAGACCTCGGTGAGCACCAGCGCGTCGGTGCCACTGAGCACCCGCGCGAAATCGTCGAAAAGCTCCCGCGTCCGGGTGTAGCGGTGCGGCTGGAAGACCACCACCAGGCGCCGCTCCGGCCAGGCGGCGCGGGCCGCCTCCAGGGTCGCCTCCAGCTCCCGGGGATGATGGGCGTAGTCATCGACCAGCGCCGCCGCCCCACCGGCGAGCGGGATGTCGGGATAAACTTGGAAGCGCCGGCCGATCCCCTGGAAGCCGGACAGCGCCCGCTGGATCGCCGCCACATCCACCCCCAGCTCTCGGGCCAGGGCGATGGCAGCGGTGGCATTGAGCACGTTGTGCCGTCCGGGCAGGCTCAGCTCCACGGCGAAGGCGGCGTCACCGCCCTCCTCGACCCGGAACCGGGTGCGATGGCCGTCGGCCTCCAGGGCACTGACCCGCACGTCGGCATCCGCGGAGAAGCCGTAAGTCAGAACCGGCCGGCCGATCTCTTCGCGCAGCCGGCGCACCTCCGGTTCATCGATGCAGAGCACCGCCAGGCCGTAGAACGGCAGATGGTGCAGGAACTCGATGAAGGTCCGGCGCAGGGCGTCGAAATCACCGCCGTAGGTGCCCAGGTGGTCGGCGTCCACGTTGGTCACCGCCGCCATCATCGGCTTGAGATGAAGGAACGAGGCGTCGCTCTCGTCGGCCTCGGCCACCAGGTAGGGCCCGGCACCCAGGCGCGCGTGCGCCCCGGCACTGATCAACCGGCCGCCGATGACGAAGGTCGGATCCAACCCGCCCTCGGCCAAGCAGCTGGCCAGCAGGGAGGTCGTCGTCGTCTTGCCGTGGGTGCCGGCCACCGCCACACCGTGACGGAAGCGCATCAGCTCGGCGAGCATCTCGGCCCGCGGCACCACCGGGATGCGCTGCTGGCGCGCCGCCTGCACCTCAGGGTTCTCCTCGGTGACAGCGGTGGAGACCACGACCGCGTCCACGCCCTCGACATGGCCCGGATCGTGGCCGATCCGCACCGCCACCCCGAGACCGAGCAGGCGCTCCACCACGGCGCCGGACTTGACGTCGGATCCGGTGATGGTGAAGCCGAGGTTGTGCAACACCTCGGCGATGCCACCCATCCCGGCCCCGCCGATGCCCACGAAGTGGATGCGGCGCACCCGGCCGAAGGCGCCACGGCCATCGGCCGGCGCGGCGAAACGCGGCTCGCGTGCAGGGACTGCATCAGCCATGGGCCACCTCCTCACAGATCGTCGCCACGCGGTCGGTGGCATCCGGGCGCGCCACGTCGCGAGCCGCCTCCCCCATCCCCGCCAGGCGTTCACGGTCGGCGAGCAGATCGGCAAGCACCGCACCCAGCGCCCCCTGCTCCACGTCGCCCTCAGGCAGACACCGGGCTGCGCCGGCGGCGCACAGCAGCTCGGCGTTGGCCGTCTGGTGGTCGTCCACCGCCCAGGGGAGCGGCACCAGCACGGCCGGCACCCCGGCCGCGGCCAGCTCGGCCACGGTCAGGGCACCGGCGCGGGCCACCACCAGATCCGCCCAGGCATAGGCGCCGGCCATGTCCTCGATGAACGGCACCACCTCCGCGTCCAGGCCCAGCTGCCGATACCCGGTGCGCGCCTCCTCTAGGGTGAGCTCGCCGGCCTGATGCAGCACCTGCGGCCGCGGCCCGTCGAGGCCGGCCAGCGCTTTCGGGACGAAACGGTTCAGGGTCCGCGCCCCCTGGCTGCCGCCGAGCACCAGAACCCGCGGCACCTCCGGGCGCCCGGCGTAACGGGATCGCGGCGCCTCCAGCCGGTAGATGCTTGTACGGATGGGATTGCCCACCCACTCGCCCCGCGCCCCCAGGGTATCGGGGAACCCGGTCAGCACGCGGCGCCCGAGGCGAGCCAGGAAGCGATTGGTCAGCCCGGCCCGGGCGTTCTGCTCGTGGATCACCAGCGGCCGCCCGGTGAGCCGGGCGGCCAACCCGACCGGCCCGGCCACGTAGCCGCCCATGCCGAGGACCACATCCGGACGCCGGCGACGCAAAGCGGCCCCGGCAACCGCCACTGCGCGCCCCAGCCGCCAGGGCAGCCGGAGCTGCGCGGCCAGCCCCTTGCCGCGCAGCCCCTGGATCTCCAGCCACTCGGCCTCGACACCGGCGGCGGGCACGACGCGGCCCTCCAGGCCGCTGCGCGTCCCGAGCCAGATCACCCGGTGGCCACGCTCGCGCAGCAGCTCGGCCACCGCCAGGCCGGGGTAGACGTGCCCGCCGGTGCCACCGGCGGCGATGGCCACGGTCAGCGCGGTCATGACGGCTCCTCCTCGGGACGGCGCCCCTCGGCCCGCGCCTCGGCCAACTCGTAGCCACAGCGCAGCAGCAGCCCAATCATGGCGCCCGTCGCCAGGGCGCTGCTGCCGCCGTAGCTGAACAGCGGCAAGGTCAGGCCCTTGGTCGGCAGCAGCCCGGTGGCCACCCCCATATTGATGAACGCCTGCAGGCCGATGGCCAGCCCCACCGCCCAGGCCAGGTAACCGGCGAAGGGCAGTCGGTGGCGGTGGCACAGCCAGCCCATGGCCATGGCCCGCCAGACGATGTAGGCGAAGAGCAGGACCACCACGACCACGCCGATCCAGCCCAGCTCCTCGGCCAGCACCGAGAAGACGAAATCGGTGTGCGCCTCGGGCAGGTAGAAGAGCTTCTGCACGCTGCCGCCGAGCCCCACACCCAGCCAGTCTCCGCGGCCGATGGCGATCAGCGACTGGGTGAGCTGGAATCCGGTATTGAACGGATCGGACCAGGGATCCATGAAGGCGGTCACCCGCTGCCAGCGGTAGGGCGAGTAGACCACCAGGGCGGCGGCCGCCGCCGCCAGCACCCCCACCAGGGTGACGAACCGCCACAACGGCGCGCCCGCCAGGTAGAGCAGACCCACCGCCAGCGCCATGAGCATCAGCGCGGTGCCGAAATCGGGCTGCCGCAGCAGCAGGAAGGCACACGCCGCCGAAACCAGCACCGGGACCAGGAAGGCAGCCATGGAGGTGCGCAGCTGCTGCTGTCGGCGCACCAGGAAACCGGCGAGATAGAGGGCCAGCAGCACCTTGACCACCTCGGCGACCTGCAGGTTGAACACGCCCAGCGGGATCCAGCGCACGGCACCATTGACCTCGCGCCCCACACCGGGGATCAGCACCAGCACGAGCAACCCCAGCGCGACGAGCAGGAGCCCCGGGCCGGCCCGCTCCCAGGTGGCCAGCGGGACCTGCAGGAGGGCCAGGACCATGCCCAGGCCGAGCAGGGCGAAGAAGACCTGGCGCTTGAAGAAGTAGAACGGATCGCCGGTGGCCTGCTCGGCCATGGAAATCGAGGCCGAAGCGACCATGACCAGGCCGAGCAGCGCCGTAGCCGCCACCACCCAGACCAGCCGCTGGTCCAGGCTTGGCCACAGCGGCAGCCGCGTACCGCGTTCGGCAACGCCTGCGGTCATCTCAGCCATGGGCCACCTCCCCGCGAACGGCGTCGCGGAACGCCTCGCCGCGTGCCTCGAAGCCGCTGTAGGCATCAAAGCTGGCGCACGCCGGCGCCAGCAGAACGGCGTCACCCGGCTCGGCCCAGCGGGCGGCGGCCGCCACGGCAGCGGTCATGCCGCCGACCCGCTCAGTGGGCACGCGACCGGCGATGGCCGCCTCGATAGCCGGCGCGTCCTCGCCCACGAGGATGACGGCCCGCGCCGATTCGGCACAGACCCGGCCCAGCGGCCGGAAATCCGCACCCTTACCCTGCCCGCCGGCGATCAGCACCACCGGCCGCTGCAGGCCGCTGATGGCAGCCACGGCAGCACCGACATTGGTCGCCTTGGAGTCGTTGATCCAGCGCACCCCGCACCACTCGCCCACCGGCTCCATGCGGTGCGGCAGTCCGGCAAAGGCCTTCAAGGCCTTGCACTGCGCGGCTTCCGGGATCCCCAAGGCGTCGGCCAGGGCCATAGCGGCCAGCGCATTGGCGCAGTGGGCGCGCCCGGGCACGGGAAGCGCATCGTCGGCCACCCGCGGCCGACCGGCGACGGCGAGCCAGGTACCGCCGTCCCGCTCGAGCAGGTGGTAGTCGGCCGGCCGGTCGATCGCGAAGCGGCGCACCGTGCCGGCCTCGCGTCCCAGCTCGGCCAGATGTGGATCCTCGGCGTTGAGCACCGCTGTCCCGACCCCCTCGAGCAGCCGCGCCTTGACCGCCGCGTAGTCAGCAAGGCGGTCATAGCGGTCCATGTGATCGGCGCTGACATTGAGCACCGCCGCCACGTCGGCCTGAAACCCGGGGCACGCTTCCAGCTGGAAGCTCGACACCTCCAGCACATAGCCATCGGCCGGCGCCCGGGTCAGCAGCTCCAGCGCCGGCGTCCCCAAATTGCCACCCACGGCGACGTCGAGCCCGGCGGCCCGGGCCATTTCGCCGAGCAGGCTGACCACGGTGCTCTTGCCGTTGGACCCAGTCACCGCGCAGACCGGCGCATTCACCGCCTCGGCGAACAGGGTCAGCTCGCCCACCACCGGCCGCCCGGCGGCGCGCAACTCGGCCCAAACCCCGTGACGCAGATCGAGCCCCGGACTGGCCACCACCCGAACCGCGCCGAGCAAGGTTTCCCGATCCAGCCCCCCGGTCACCACCTGGACCTCGGGGTGCTCGGCCTGCAGCTGCCCCAGGCGGGGCGGCTCGCTGCGGCTATCCACCACCACGACCGCCTCGCCACGGGCGCGCAAATGGCGCACGCAGGCCATCCCCGTGGCACCGAGGCCGGCGACGGCGGTATATCCGTGATGGCGGTCGCCTGCTGCCATTAGCGCACCTTCAACATCGCCAGACCGATCAGGACCAGGACCACGGTGATGATCCAGAAGCGGACGATCACCCGCGGCTCGGGCCAGCCCTTGAGTTCGTAGTGGTGGTGCAGCGGCGCCATGCGGAACACGCGCCGCCCGGTCAGCTTGTAGGAGAGGACCTGGATCATCACGGAGACCGTCTCCATGACGAAGATGCCACCCATGATGAACAGAACGATCTCCTGGCGGACGGCCACGGCCACCACGCCCAGGGCGGCGCCGAGGGCCAGGGCGCCCACGTCCCCCATGAACACCTGGGCCGGGTAGGTGTTGTACCAGAGGAACCCGAGTCCGGCGCCGACGATGGCGCCACAGAAGATCACCAGCTCCCCTACCCCGGGCACTGACGGGATCCCGAGGTACTCGGCGAAGATGTGGTGCCCGCTGGCGTAGGCGAAGACCGCCAGGCCGGTGGCCACCAGCACCGTAGGCATGATGGCCAGGCCATCGAGCCCGTCGGTGAGGTTGACGGCGTTGGAGCTGCCCACGATCACCAGCGTTGCCAGCGCGATGAACCCGAGACCTAGCGGGAAGACCCACTCCTTGACCAGCGGCAGCACCAGGCTGGTCTCCACCGGGTCGGCGGCGGTGGCGAACAGGAACGTGCTTGCCGCCAGGGCCGCGAGCATCTGCAGCGAGAACTTGGTCCGGGCGCGCAGCCCCTGGCTGTCCTGCCGGGCCAGCTTGAGGGCGTCGTCGACCCCGCCGATCACGCCGAAGGCGAGGGTCACCAGCAGGACCACCCAGACGTAGCGATTGGTCAGATCCGCCCAGAGCAGGGTAGACACCGCGATGGCGACGAGGATCAGCGCGCCGCCCATGGTGGGGGTGCCCGCCTTCTCCAGGTGCGTCTGCGGGCCATCGTCCCGGACCTGCTGTCCGACCTGGTGGAGCACCAGGCGCTGGATCACCGCCGGGCCGATCATCAGCGCGATCCCCAGGGCCGTGAGCACCCCGAGGATGGTCCGGAACGTAATGTACTGGAAGACGTTGAATCCCGAGTAGAACGTCTCCAGCACCATGGCCAAGTGGTAGAGCACCTAGCGATCCCCCCCTTCCGTTGTCGATTCTTCCGCGGCCAGGCCTGCCGCCACGTGCTCCATGGCGGCGGAGCGCGACCCCTTCACCAGCACCACTGCATCGGCGGGCATCTCGGCCCGGCACGCCTCGATCAGCGCCGAGGCGTCGTCAAAACAGCGCCCGCCAACCCCGAAGCCCTCGGCAGCCGGGGCAGCGGCCCCGCCCAGGGTCCAAAGCCGCTGGATCCCGGCAGCCCGCGCCCGTTGCCCGGCGCGGCGATGCCAGTCCGCCGCCTCCCGGCCGAGCTCGCCCATGGCCCCGAGGAGCAGCCAGGGCGCACCGCCGAACTCCGTGACCGTATCGATGGCGGCCTGCAGGCTTGCCGGGTTGGCGTTGTAGGTATCATCCACCAGCCACCCCCCGTGACACCCCCAGCGCAGCTGCAGCCGCCCCGGCACGGCCGCGGCGGCCGCCACCCGCTCCAGGATGGTCCGGGCCGGCACCTCGAGCGCGGCGGCGCAGGCCGCGGCGGCGGCGATGTTCTGGGCGTTGTGGCGACCGAGCAGCGGCGTCGGCGCTGCCGTCCAGCCGCCTCCGAGATCCAGCTCGAGCCGGCTGCCCCGCCCCCGGTAGCGGATCTGACCGGTCTCGGCGCCGAAGGTCAGGCAGCGCCGCGCGCCGGCCAGCTCCCGCCACAGGCCGCTGTAGTCGTCGTCGGCATGGATCACGGCAACGCCGTGGCCGGGCAGCCCCTCAAAGAGTTCGCCCTTGGCGCGGGCGACTCCGTTGAGCGAGCCGAAGCCCTCCAGGTGTGCTGGCCCGGCGTTGGTCACCACACCCACGTCCGGCTGCGCCCACACGGTGAGCTGTGCAATCTCACCGGGTGCGTTGGCACCCATCTCGATGACGGCGTAGCGGTGCCCACCATCAAGCCGGCAGAGCATCTCCGGGACGCCCAGCAGGTTGTTCCGGTTGCCCTCGGTGGCCAGCGTCGGACCGGTTTCGGCAAGCATCGCCGCCAGCAGTTCCTTGACCGTGGTCTTGCCGTTGCTGCCGGTGACGGCCACCACGCGCGCCCCGCTGCGACGCCGACACTCCGCGCCCAGAAGCGCGAGGGCCGCGGCCGGGTCCTCGACCACCAGCGTGGGCAGCGCCGCCACCGGCCGAGCCCCGAGGACCGCCACGGCGCCCCGCGCCGCGGCGTCGGCAGCAAAGTCGTGGCCATCGCTGCGGGCCCCGGCCAGGGCCACGAAGAGCGTCCCCGGCGCGGACCGGCGGCTATCCAGCGCAACACCGTTCACCGTCGCACCGCCGTCACGACCGACGAGTTCGGCACCGGTCAGCGCAGCCACCTGATGCAGGCTCAGCGGGTCCATGCACCCTCCTCGGCAGCGCCGAGCAGCCGCGCCACCTCCTCACGGTCAGAGAAAGGCAGCCGGTGCCCGTCCACTTCCTGGTCCGTCTCATGGCCCTTGCCGGCGACCAGGACCACATCTCCGGCGCCCCCCCAGGCGACAGCCTCGCGGATGGCCGCGCCCCGATCCGCCACCAGTTCGGCCGCCTCGCCGGCCCCGTCGGCCACGGACGCCCGGATGGCGGCAGCATCCTCGCCCCGGGGGTTGTCATCGGTGATCACCACCCGGTCGGCCAGGCGCGCTGCGACCTCACCCATCAGCGGGCGCTTGCCGGTGTCGCGCTCGCCCCCGCAGCCGAATACGACGCACAGCCGCCCGTCGGTATGCGCGCGCAGGGCGCTCAGCGCCTGCTCCAGGGCACCCGGTGTATGGGCGTAGTCCACCACCACCAGCGGTGCCCCGACGGCCTGGAACTGCTCCATCCGCCCCGGCACCGGACGCAGCGTCGCCAGCCGATCGAGAACGGCGTCCATGGGCCGCCCTAAAGCCAGGGCCGCCGCCACTGCCGCCAGCACGTTGGCCACGTTGAAGCGCCCGAACAGGGGCAGTCGCACCGAGCGTCGGATCCCGCCCAGACAGAGTGTGAGCTGAACGCCGTCGGCCACCGGGGTTACCGCCTCGGCGGAGAGGTCCGCAGCGGCGCCGGCAGCGCTGTAGGTGAAGACCGCACCGGCGGCCCGGTCGTGCAGGCGCCGGCCGAGTTCGTCGTCCAGGTTGAGCACCTGGGCCCGCAAACTGGGGAACTCGAACAGCCGGCTCTTGGCGTCGGCATACGCCTCGACCGAGCCGTGGTAATCCAGGTGGTCGCGCCCCAAGTGGGTGAGTACGGCCAGATCCACCGCTGTGGCGGACAATCGCCCCTGCTCCAGGGCGTGGGAGGAAGCCTCCATGGCCACGCCGCGGGCGCCCGCCTGGCGACAATCGGCCAAGGCCTCCTGCAGGGCCACAGCGTCCGGTGTGGTCAGCACACCCGGGCGCAGCCGGTCCACCAGGCCGTGGCCAAGGGTTCCGACCACGCCCCAGGGCGCCTCGGCGGTGCTGAGCAGCTGGGCAATAAAATGGGTGACCGAGGTCTTGCCGTCGGTGCCGGTAACCGCGATGACATCCAGATCCCGGGATGGCTCCCGGTAAAGGCGCGCAGCAACAGCACCAAGGTATCGGCGCAGGCCCGGCACACCGACCATCGGCACGCCGGCCGCCTCGGTAGCGGCACGCGCCGGCGCGGCATCAGCGTCGTCGTCCGTATCCCACGCCACAGCAGCAGCCCCGGCAGCTACCGCTGCGGGCACGTAGGCAAGTCCGTGCTCGCGGCTGCCGGACAGCGCCAGGAACACGGCGCCGGGCTCAAGGCGCCGGGTATCGAGGGCCAGCCCGCGGACCGAAACCGCCGGGAGTTCGCCACCGACCCACGGTTCGAACAGCCAGCGCAGGGTGACCCCGGATGCGGACAAAGCGCTCATGACCCCTCCCCCTCGGCGACGACGGGCACCTCGAGCTCCGGGAGATCGTCCGGCGGCACGTTGAGCATCCGCAGCGCACTGCCCATCACCCGGGAGAACACCGGCGCCGCCACCTGGCCGCCGTAGTAGAGATCGCCGCGGGGCTGATCGATGGTCACCGCCATGACCAGCCGCGGGTCCGACGCCGGGGCGAAACCGACGAAGGAGGCGAGGTAATCCTCCTCGGCATAGCCGCTGGGGCCGCTCTTGAGCACCGTGCCGGTCTTGCCGGCCACCCGGTAACCGGAGATGGCCGCACGGGTGCCGGTCCCGCCGGGCTCGACCACGGCCTCGAGCATGGCGCGCAGCTCGGCAGCCAGATCCGGGTCGAGCACCTGCCGGCCCTGCGGGGGATCATCCAGGGCGCGAATAGAGACCGGGCGCATCACCCCGTCGCGGGCCACCGCGGCGTAGGCGCGCGCCAGCTGCACGGGCGTGGCGGTCACGCCGTAACCGTAGGAAAGCGTAGCGCGCTGCACGTCGCCCCGCGGCGGCGCCGGCAGGAAGTGCCCGGCGACCTCGTCGCGCAGGCCGCTGCGGGTACGCTCGCCGAAGCCCACATCCTCCAGGGCGCTCCAGAGGGCCCGCGGCTCGGTCTCCAGGGCCATCTTGACCGTGCCCACGTTGCTGGATTTCTGCAGCACGCCGGCAATGTCGAGCTCGCCGTAGTCGAGGAAATCGCGGACCGTGTGCCGCCCCACGCGCATGGTCCCCGGCGCGGTATCGAACTCCTGCCCGCTGCGCACGGCCCCGCTGGACAGGGCGGCGGCGATGGTGAACGGCTTGATCACCGACCCCGGCTCCTGGGCCCAGCTCACCGCCCGATTGCGGCGCTGCTCGGCCTCGACGCCGGAGCGGCGATGGGGATTGAACGAGGGCTGGCTGACCATTGCCAGCACCTCACCGGTGGTTGCATCCAGCACCACGGCCGCACCGCCCTCGGCATCGTGGCCATGGACGGCGCGCTTGAGTTCGCGGTACGCCACATACTGGATGCGCCGGTCCAGCGAGAGGCGGATGTCCTCGCCGGGGCGCGGCTCGCGCAGCAGCTCGACATCCTCGATGGTGCGCCCGAAGGGATCACGGACCACACGCTTGGCGCCGCTACGCCCGCTCAGGGCCTCGTTAAAGGCGCGCTCGACGCCGCCCAGCCCACGACCATCGATGTCCGTGAAGCCGACCAGCTGCGCGGCCACCTCGCCGGCCGGATAGAACCGGCGGAACTCCTGCTGCAGCTGAACACCCGGCGCATCCAGTTCCTGGATGCGCGCCGCCACCCGTGGGGACAAGTGGCGCCTCAGGTAGACGAACTGCCGCCCCTCCCGGGCCTGCAGGAAGTCGCGCAGCTCGGCCGGAGCACGCTCGAGGGTCTGGGCCACGGCGGCGACGGCCCCCCGGTCCTCCAGCAGCTCCGCCGGGTTGGCCCAGGCCGACTCTACCGGTGAACTGATCGCCAGCGGCTCGCCGTTGCGATCGGTGATCACCCCGCGGTGCGCCGGCATGCTCACCGTACGCAGGTGGCGGGCGTCGGCCTCGTCGCGCAGGAACTCGCTGTTGATCACCTGCAGATCCAGGGCGCGCAGGATCACGGCACCGGCGGCCAGGGCCAGCACCACCACGACGCTGTAGAGCCGCCAGCGTGGCGGCCCCTGAAGCGGGGGTTGTCGGCGCGTGTTCCTGCTCACTCTCGCCACCTCAAGGGCGCCTCAGGATGATGATCTCGTCACGCTCGGGCAGCGCCATGCCCAGCTCCTCGCCGGCGACGCGCTCCAGACGGCTGTGCCCGGCCCACGCCCCCTGCTCAAGCTGCAGCATGCTCCACTCCTCGCGCAGCCGATCGCTGCGCTCGAGTTCGTCCTGCAGGGTCACGAAGACCCCGCGGTACTCGTGCTGGACGGCCACCACGCCGATGGCACTGGCGACCACCGCCGGGACCAGCACGGTCATGCCCCAGACCGCACGGCTCATGACAGCCGCTCCGCTACGCGCAGCACCGCACTGCGTGCGCGCGGGTTGCCGGCCACCTCGTCGTCGCCGGCGCGCAAATCGCGTCCCAGCGGCCGCAGACGGGGCTGACAGCCTTCCGGCGGCACCGGCACCGACGGCGGCAGATCGCCGACGCTCGAGGCCCGGCGGATGAACCGCTTCACGCGCCGGTCTTCCAGGGAGTGGAAAGCGATGACGGCCAGTCGCCCGCCGGGGGCGAGCAGGTCGATGACCCCATCGAGGAAGCGGTCCAGCTGTCCGAGTTCGTCATTGACCGCAATGCGCAGGGCCTGGAAGGTCCGCGTCGCCGGATGGCGCCCGGGCTCGCGGCGTGGCACCGCCTGCTCGACCAGCCGGGCCAGCGCCAGGGTGGTGCGCGGCGGCTCACCGGCCTCGCGGGCAGCGACGACGGCACGGGCGATACGCCCGGCGTGGCGCTCCTCCCCCAGCTGGCGCAGGATCCCGGCGATCTCGCGCACGCTCAAACGCTCGAGCAACGCCGCGGCCGACTCGCCGGAACTCGGGTCCATGCGCATGTCCAGCGGGCCGTCCCGCTGAAACGAAAAACCGCGGTCGGGGTTGTCAACCTGCGGCGACGAGATACCGAGATCCGCCAGCAGGCCGTCGATACCGGCGGTCAGACCATACCCGGACAACATTCGGGGCAGATCGGCCAGCTCGGCACCGAGCACGGTACAGCGGGGGTCATCCGATAGGGTCTTGCGGGCGTGGGCCAGCGCCTCGGGGTCGCGATCCGCGACCCACAGCTGGCCGCGGGGCCCCAGCCGCTCGAGGATGCCGCGGGCGTGGCCGCCACGACCGTAGGTGGCGTCCACATAGCAGCCGTCCGGGCGCACGGCGAGCGCCTCCAGCGCGGCCTCGTAGAGGACCGGCCGGTGTGTCGTCGCCGTTGGCTTCTGCTCCGCCACTGCGCGCATCTCCGCTGCGGACATGACGCCCCCTGACCTGATCTACAGGGCGAGGCTCTCCAGCTCCCCGGGGAGCTCGGCATCCGACGCGGCCGCCTCCTGCAGCCAATCCGCCCGCCGCTGCTCCCAGAGGGACTCATCCCAAAGCTCAAACTTGTTGCCCTGCCCGATCAGCACCACCCGCTTTTCCAGGCCGGCGTATTCACGCAACGGCGGGGGGACCAGGGCGCGTCCGTTGCCGTCAACCTGGAGTTCCTGGGCGTGACCGATCAGAAGGCGTTTGAGTCGCTTGGCGCTCGGCTGGAGGTCCGGCAGGGCGATCAGTTTGCGCTCGATCTCTTCCCACTCGGGCAGCGGGTAGAAGACCAGGCAACGATCGCGATAGTCGATCGTTGCCACTACCTCGCCGCTGCAGTGACTCAGCAGGCGGTCGCGGTGCCGGGACGGGAAGGCTAGCCGCCCCTTGGCATCCAGGTTGAGTTGGTTGACTCCGCGAAACACCGCGCCCCCCGCTGCTCCATGCCGTGCCCTTTTATCCCACTTTTAACCACGTTGCGACACTATAGGAGGGGGCCCACACCCCGTCAACCAGCCGTACCGCCGCACTGCCCGGCGCCAAACATGAAGTTACGCACGGGATTTCAAGTCGAAGGGCGGCCGATGCGACAACCAAATAACTGGCGTTACGGGATGTTAACCGCATGTGCTAATAACGCACATCGGCTCTTTTCGGTATCTACCTGTCATTGAAGGGTTGACGTGCTCGTGCGCGTTCGTAATATAGGGGTGGAGTCGGCCGGATGGCCGCTGTGCCGCACCGCGGCACGGAGGAAAGTCCGGGCTCCACAGGGCAGGGTGCCAGGTAACGCCTGGGGGGCGTGAGCCCACGGAAAGTGCCACAGAAAACAGACCGCCGATGGCCGCCGCGGAGCGGCGGCACAGGTAAGGGTGAAAAGGTGCGGTAAGAGCGCACCGCGCGACCGGTAACGGTTCGCGGCACGGTAAACCCCACCCGGAGCAAGGCCAAATAGGGGAGCCATGGCGTGGCCCGCGCCGCTCCCGGGTAGGCCGCTAGAGGCGTGCGGTGACGCCCGCCCCAGAGGAATGGCCATCCTCGACAGAACCCGGCTTACAGGCCGACTCACCTCTTTTTTCCGCCACGCGACCTGTGACTCAGCCCCGGGCGAGTTCCAGGGCGCGCTGGTATAGGGCGTTGCGCCGCCCCCCGGTCAGGCGCGCAGCCACGCGAGCCGCCTGCTTCACCGGAACCCCTTCGCCGAGCAGCGCGCGCAGCGTGTCATCGGCGTCGGCGCCTGCCTCCCGCGCCGGCGCCCCCTCAAGGACCACGACGATCTCTCCCCGCTGCTGATTGCTGTCCGCCTCCACCTGCCCCAGGACCGCCTCCAGCGCACCGCGCAGCAGCGTCTCGTGCACCTTGGTCAACTCCCGCGCCACCACGACCCGGCGCTGTCCACCGCAGATCGCGACCAGATCGCGAAGGCAGGCGGCGATGCGGTGCGGCGCCTCGAAGAAAACCGCGGTCCGCGGCTCGGCCGCCAGCTCCTGCAGCCGGCTGCGCCGGGCGGCATCGCGCGAAGGCAAGAAGCCGTCGAAGACGAACCGGTCCGCCCCGAATCCGGCCACCGATAGCGCGGCCGTGACGCTGCAGGCCCCCGGCACCGGCGACACCGGCACCCCCTCGGCGGCGGCAGCGGCCACCAGCCGGGCGCCCGGGTCGCTGAGCAGCGGCGTACCCGCATCACTGACTAGGGCCACATCCCGGCCGGCCGCCAGGATCCGGAGCAGGCGGGGCAGGCGCGAGGCCTCGTTATGCTCGTGCAGGCTCAGCAGGCGCGCCCGCAGGCCGTACTGCTCCAGCAGACGCCCCGTGCGCCGCGTATCTTCGGCGGCCACCCACTCGACACCGCCCAGGATCTCGGCCGCCCGGCGGCTCAGATCGGCCAGATTCCCGATCGGCGTCGCCACCACCCACAGCGTCCCGCCGCCGTTTGACACGGGTGCGACGGGCGCCGGATACTCCGAAGGCTTATCCACAGGCTTCTCCGACGGTTCCCATGACCTGCCCCTCGCGCGTTCTCCAGTTCCTGATCGCGGCCGCGCTGCTGGCGGCACTCTACAGCTGTGCCCCGGCACCGGTCACGCCGGCCGACGCCCCGGAGCAGACCGAGGCGCAGGCGGATGAGGCCCGGGGGGGGGGGGGGGGGGGGGGGGGCCCCCCCCCCCCCCCCCGCGGAGCTCTATGATGCGGCAGCGGAGGCCTACGAGGAAGCGGCGGACCGCAATCGAGTCAGCATCGCCGCTGCACGCACCTGGCTGGATGCCGACGAGCGCGACGCCGCCACCACGGCGCTGGCCCGGGTCGAGCCGGATCATCTCGACGACCGGGGACGGGCGCATTTCACCTTGGCCCGCGCCCAGCTCGCCTTGGCCCGCGAGCGGCCGGACCGGGCCGCATCGCTGCTCGATAACCTGGCCGAGCCACCGGCCGGCGAGGAGGCGGATTACCACCGTCTACGCGCCACCGCAGCCGCCGGCCTGGACAACCACCTGATGGTGGTGGAGCAACGCGTGGCCCTCGAGGACCACTTGGAGACGCCGTCGCAGCGCGACGAGAACCGCAATGTCATCTGGCAGGCCCTGGGGCGGGCCCCGGCGCAACAACTCCAGGCCATCGAGCCGGACGCCGACACCTACGGCGGCTGGATCCGCCTGGCGCAGATCGCCCGCAGCCACCGCCTCGACCCGGAGCGCCTCGAGGAGGCGGTGTCCGCCTGGGAGGAGGCCTATCCAGACCACCCGGCGCGCGACCGCCAGGCCACCGAACTCATCACGCGCTTTCATGAGCGCATCCGCCGGCCAGAACACGTCGCCCTGCTGCTGCCACTCAGCGGAGACTTCCGCGATGCCGGCCGCGCCGTCCGTGACGGCATCCTCGCCGCCTACTTCAACGACGCCAACCGTCGCCCGGAGGTCACCGTCCACGACACCGGTGGCGAGGCGGAGCGGGCCCGCGCGGCCCTGGCCGAGGCCCGGGAGGCCGGCAGCGACGCCGTCATCGGGCCCCTGACCCGCGACGCTGTCCGCGCCGTCGCCGACATCGATGACGCGCCCCCGATCCTGGCTCTCAACACCCTGGAGGACGGCGACAGCCATGACCACCTGTTCCTCTTCCCCCTCAGCCCGGAGGCAGAGGCCCAGCAGGCCGCCCGGCACGCGCACCGCCGCGGCTGGACCAGCGTGGTGGTTCTCGCGCCGCGGACCGACTGGGGTGAGCGGGTCCAGCAGGCTTTCCAGGAGGCCTTCGAGGCGGGCGACGGCACGGTCCTGCAGAGCGAAGCCTACGACGCCGATGAAACGGACTTCTCAGGCCCCATCCGCGAGGTGCTCAACCTGCGCATCAGCAGCCGCCGCCACCAGGAATTGACCCGAACCTTCGGCCAGACCCTGGAATACCAGCCGCGCCGCCGCCAGGACGTCGACGCCGTCTTCCTCGCCGCGTTCCCCGAAGCGGGCCGACTGCTGCGCCCGCAGCTCGAATACCACCACGCCCAGGACGTGCCGGTCCTGTCGACGTCGCATATCTACGGTGGCACCCCACGCCCCGAGGACGACCGCGACCTGGACGGCCTGCACTTTGTCGACGGCCCCTGGCTGGTGGGCCAGTCGCCCGGGATCCCGGCGGAGCTCAAGCACGAGCGGCTGACCGAGAAGCTCGGTGATGTCATGGCCCGCCAGGCCCGGCTGGTGGCCCTGGGCATCGATGCCTACCGTATCTTCCCGTACCTAGAAGTGCTCGAGGAGCACCCGGAAGAACGCCTGGACGGGCTGACCGGGGGGCTACACCTGAACAGCGAACGGATCGTCGAACGCGAGCTGGTGACCGCGCAATTCGTGCGCGGGCGCCCGGTATTCCGCCAGCCGGCCACGGAGGGCAGGCACCATGACACCGAGAAGGAGGGGGAATGCCCCCCGCGACCGGGGCCATGAGGCCGAGGAGCGGGCACGCGCCTACCTGGAGCGGCGGGGGCTGCGGACACTGGCACGGAACTTCCGGACACGCCGGGGCGAGATCGACCTGGTCATGGCCGATGGCGGCGTCACCGTGTTCGTCGAGGTCCGCCGACGCAGCCACCCGGGGTACGGCGGCGCAGCCGCGTCCGTGGACCGCCGCAAGCGCCAGCGCCTGAGCCGCGCCGCCAACGTCTGGCTGGCCCGAAACCCCGGGTGGGCCCGATTCGATGTAGTCGCCACGGACGGAAACGAAGTGCACTGGGTGCGCGATGCGTTCCAGGAAGAACGCTGACCGGCCCGGCAAGACGACAGCGAGGATTCATGGATTCCCACGAACGCGTGGCACAGCTCTTCCACGACAGCATCCGCGCCAAGCAGGATGCCCTGGATCGCATCGCGCCGGACATCGTCCGGGCCGGGCGTGCCATGGCCCGGGCCCTAGGCGCCGAGCGCAAGATCCTGATCTGCGGCAACGGCGGCTCCGCCGCGGACGCCCAGCACTTCTCCTCGGAGCTGCTCAATCGCTTTGAGATGGAGCGACCGGGCCTGCCGGCCATCGCGCTGACCACCGACTCCTCCACACTGACCTCGGTGGCCAACGATTACCACTACGACGAGGTCTTCGGCCGGCAGATCCGCGCCCTAGGCCACGAGGGGGACATCCTCCTGGCCATCTCCACGAGCGGCGGCTCGGGGAACATCCTCGCAGCCCAGCAGGCCGCCACCGAACGGGGCATGGTCACCGTCGCCCTCAGCGGCCGGGACGGCGGGCCACTGGCCGCCAACCTCTCCAGCGACGACATCGAGATCCGCGTGCCCAGCGAGACCACGGCAAGGATCCAGGAGGTCCACCTGCTGGCGATCCACTGCCTGTGCGATCTGATCGATCGCACGCTGTTCGGCGGGCCGGGCGGCTAGTCCGCGGAGCCGGGTCGACCACGGCCCCCGGCCGGCCCCGCCCGCCCCGCCTCGCCTACTTCACCACGCGCAGGTTGGGCCGCTTGCCGCCGCCGGAGCCATCGGGGCCATCCGGCGGGCCGTCATCGCCCTCGTCCCCGCCGGCGTCGATGGCCTCGTAGCCCTCGGCCTCGGCATCTTCGCCATCCCCGAAGAGCATCCCCTGCCCGTTCTCCCGGGCGTAGATGGCCATGACGGCGTTGACCGGCAGCTGCACGCCGCGCGGCACGCCACCGAAACGCGCCCGGAAGGCGATTTCGTCGTTGCCCATGCTCAATCCCTGGACCGCCCGCGGCGCCACGTTGAGCACGAGGCGACCATCCTCGGCGTACTCCAGCGGGGCATCCACGTCGTCGCGGGTGGCGTCCACCAGCAGATAAGGCGTGTAACCGTTGTCGGCGATCCACTCGTAGATCGCCCGGATGAGATAGGGACGGCTCGGGGTCATTGGGTGCGCCTCCTGCCTTCAGGCACGCAGGCCCAGCTCCTCGCGGGTCAGGCTGGTGCGGAAGGCATCGGTTGCAAACTGCTGTTCGGCGTACTGAGTGATCGCCGCTGCATGCTCCGGCAACTCGACGCCGGCGGCGGAGAGTCGCCACAGCAGCGGCAGGATCGTCAGATCCATGATGGTCAGCTCATCGCTGAGGAAGTACGGCTGGCCCTCAAAGAGCTCGGCAGCCGCCACCAGGCTTTCGCGCAGGGCGCGCCGCGCCTGTTGGGCCTGCGCCGCCGTACCGTTCTCGATTTGTTCGTAGAGCGCGTACCAGTCACGCTGCATGCGGTGCACCACCAGTCGCGCCTTGGCCCGGCTGACCGGGTCCACCGGCAGCAGCGGCGGGTGGGGATACCGCTCATCCAGGTAATCGATGATGATCTCGGGATGATAGAGCGCGATATCGCGATCCACCAGAGTCGGGACATCCCCGTAGGGATTCTGCTCCAGCAGCGACGCAGGCGGACGCTCCGGGTCGACCGGGACACGCTCGGCCTCCACCCCTTTCAGGGCCAGGGCCAGCCGGGCCCGGTGGCTGTGGATGCATGACGCTCCGGTGTAGAGGCGGATCACGGACCCTCCGGCAACCCCGCGGGGGGGGG
>NZ_JAJNQP010000011.1:0-72777 GCF_022227985.1 Halorhodospira sp. M38 | reverse complement strand
TGGCCAAACCCTGGGGGGTTTGTGCCAACCCGGGGCGGGGGGCCGGGGGGGGCCGGGCGGGGCGGGTGGCCCCACCCCCCGGGGCCCCGGCGGTACCCCCGGCCCCGCCCCGCCCCGCGGCACCCCCCCCGGCGGGCCCCGCCTGGGCGGCGGGCCCCGGCCGTGCGCGCAGGGACGCGCGCTCGGCCGGGCCCGGCGGCGCGGCGGAGAAGCGGAGCGTCGCCTCGTCGCCCTCGGGGGCACCCGCAGCCGCCTCGGACGGACGGCCGACCCGCCGGCGGCCGGTCAGGTAGTCCGCCGTGGCCGAATCCGCCGCATAGAGCTCCGCCGGGGCACCGTTGAAGACCACCTGACCGCCCCGCTCGCCGGGCCCCGGGCCCATATCGATGATCCGGTCGGCGGCCGCCATCACCTGCGGGTCGTGCTCGACGACCAGCAGCGAGTTGCCCGCATCGCGCAGGCGCTGCAGGATCCCCACCAGCCGCTCCACATCCCGGGGATGCAGGCCGATGGACGGCTCGTCGAGGACGAAGAGCGTGTTGACCAGCGAAGTGCCCAGCGCCGTGGTCAGGTTGATCCGCTGCACCTCGCCGCCGGAGAGGGTGCGCGACTGCCGGTCCAGGGTCAGGTAACCGAGCCCCACCTCGTTGAGGTAGCCGACCCGGCTGCGGATCTCGTCGAGGACCGTAGCCGCCGCCTCGTCCAGCGGCGGCGGCAGCTCCAGCCCGGCGAAGAAACGCTGCAGGCGGGCCAGGGGCAGGGTCGCCAGATCGTGCAGGGTCAGCCCCGGCAGCCCGGCCAGCAGCGCATCACCCATCGCCAGGTGGCGGGGCCGGAAGCGCTCCTCCGGGGCGAGGACGGCGTCGGCGTCGGCCTGTCCGCCGAGCCGGAAGTCCAGGGCCTCCGGGACCAAGCGCGCACCCCGGCAGTCCGGACAGGTGCGGTAGGTGCGGTAGCGCGAGAGCTGCACGCGCACGTGCATCTTGTAGCTCTTGCGCTCCAGGTAGTCGAAGTAGCCGCGCACGCCGTACCACTTGCCGGAACGGCCCCAGCGATCCTCGCCGTCCCAGACCCACTGCCGGTCCGCCGCATCCAACTCCCGCCAAGGCACATCCTCGGCGACCCCGCGCCGGCGGGCGGCGCGCAGCAGGTCCCGCTGGCACTCCACCGAGGCACCGCCGCGGAACGGTTTGATCGCGCCCTCGGCCAGGCTCAGGCCCGGATCCGGGATGACCAGGTCGGGGTCGATCTCCATGTTGCGGCCGAACCCACGGCAGGTGTCACACGCCCCAACCGGGGAGTTGAAGGAGAAGAGCTCTGAGGTCGGCCGCGGGTAGTCGCGGTCGCACCCGGCGCAGTGGAAGGTGGCGGAGTAGCGCCGCGGCTCGCCCGCCGGCTCACGGTCCTCGCCCAGGGCCCGGACCTGGCAGCGACCCCGCCCTTTGTCGAGGGCCGTCTCCACCGCCTCGATCAGCCGCCCCCGGCGCGCCCCGTCGAGGCGCAACCGGTCCTGAACCACCTCGACACCACCCTCACGCTCATAGATGCGCGTGTATCCCTGGCTGGAGAGCATCTGTCGCAGCTCGTCCCGATCGAGCTTGGCAGGCACGGCCACGAAGAAGGTCACCGCCACTCGGGTACCTGCCGGCCATGGCGCCGTGTCGTCGCCGGCGAGGAGCTCGTCGGCGATGGACTGCGGCGTATCCGGCCGCACCGGGCGGCCGCAGCCGCTGCAGTAGGGCTGCGCCGCCCGGGCGAAGAGCAGCTTCAGGTGGTCGGCGAGCTCCGTCATCGTGCCCACGGTGGAGCGCGAGGTGCGCACCGGATTGACCTGATCGATGGCGATCGCCGGCGGGACGCCTTCGATACGCTCGACCTGTGGCCGGTCCATGCGCTCGAGGAATTGCCGGGCGTAGGCCGAGAAGGTCTCCACGTAGCGCCGCTGCCCCTCGGCGTAGACGGTGTCGAAGGCGAGCGACGACTTCCCGGAGCCGGAGACCCCGGTGACGACGATCAGCTCGCCGGCCGGCAGATCGAGATCGAGGCCCTGCAGGTTGTGCTGGCGGGCGCCGCGGATACGGATCGGTTCGCGCACGGTCATGCTTCCGGAGACAAGACGGCGCCGACAGCCCGGAGGCTGCCGACGCCGGCACGGTTCACGGGATGTCGTTCAGGCGGCGGGATCAGGCGTACTTGGCCTTCGCCTCCTGCCGACGGCGGTGGAGCACCGGCTCGGTGTAGCCGGAGGGCTGCTCCCGCCCCTTGAAGACCAGGTCACAGGCCGCCTGGAAGGCGACGCTGGCGTCGAAGTCCTCGGCCATGGGCCGGTAGTTCGGGTCGCCGGCGTTCTGCTCGTCCACGACCCGGGCCATGCGCTGGAGGCTATCCATGACCTGATCCTCGCTGACCACGCCGTGGTAGAGCCAGTTGGCCACGTGCTGGCTGGAGATGCGCAGGGTGGCGCGATCCTCCATCAGGCCGACATTGTTGATGTCCGGCACCTTGGAGCACCCGATGCCCTGGTCGATCCAGCGCACCACATAGCCGAGGATGCCCTGGCAGTTGTTATCCACCTCCTGCTGGATCTCCTCCTCGCTCCAGTCGGTGCTCGGCGCCAGCGGCACGGTGAGGATCCGGTTCAGGTCCGAACGCCAGCCGGCGCGGGCAATCTCGGCCTGGACGCCGGCGACGTCCACCTCGTGGTAGTGCACGGCGTGCAGGGTCGCCGCCGTCGGCGACGGCACCCAGGCGCAGTTGGCACCCGCCTTGGGGTGGCCCGCCTTGGTGTCGAACATCTCGCGCATCTTATCCGGCTTGGGCCACATGCCCTTGCCGATCTGCGCCCGGCCCTTGAACCCGGCGGCCAGGCCGACATCGACGTTCCAGTCCTCATAGGTGGTCATGAAGGATGCCCCCTTCATGTCCGCCTTGCGGATCACGGCGCCGGCCTCCATGGCGGTGTGGATCTCGTCGCCGGTGCGGTCGAGGAAGCCGGTGTTGATGAAGATCACCCGGTCCCGGGCCTGCTTGATGCAGGCGCGCAGGTTGACCGTGGTCCGCCGCTCCTCGTCCATGATGCCGACCTTGAGGGTGGCACGCTCCAGGCCCAGGGCGTCCTCGACGCGCTCGAACAGGTTCACCGTCAGGGCCACTTCCTCGGGACCGTGCATCTTCGGCTTGACGATGTAGACGCTGCCGGTCTTCGAGTTGCGCACTTGGCCCAGGCCCTTGAGGTCGTGGACCGCGCAGAGGACGGTCATCATGGCGTCCAGCATGCCCTCGGGGATCTCGTTGCCGTCGCCGTCGAGCACCGCCGGCGTGGTCATCAAGTGGCCGACGTTACGCACCAGCATCAGCGAGCGCCCCGGCAGGGTCAGGGAGCCGCCGTCCGGCGTGGTGTAGGTGCGGTCGGCGTTGAGCCGCCGGGTGAAGGCCTCCCCGCCCTTGCTGACCGAGGTCTCGAGATCGCCCTTCATCAGGCCCAGCCAGTTGCGGTAGACACGGACCTTGTCCTCGGCATCCACCGCGGCCACGGAGTCCTCGCAATCCTGAATGGCGGTTAGCGCCGACTCCATGACCACGTCCTTGACGCCGGCCGGGTGATCCTTGCCCACCGGATCGTTGGGGTCGATGACGATCTCGGCATGCAGGCCGTTGTGACGCAGCAGGATGGTCGCCGGCCGCTGCGGCTCACCGGTGAAGCCGACAAGGCGGGTGGGATCGGCCAGCTCCGTCTCGCTGCCGTCGGCCAGGGTGATCAGCAGCTGGCGCGGGCTCGCCTCGCTCAGGCGGTAGGCGGTGACATCGGCGTGCAGGCCGTGGGCCAGCGGGGCCACCTCATCGAGGGTTTCGGCGGCCAGCTCCATGACGCGCTTGCCACGGGCCGGGTTGTACGTCTTCCCTTTGGCCAGGCCGTCACTCTCGGGGATCATGTCGGTGCCGTAGAGGGCATCGAACAGGCTGCCCCAGCGTGCGTTGGCCGCGTTGAGTGCGAATCGCGCGTTATCCACCGGCACCACCAGCTGCGGCCCGGCCACCGTGGCGACCTCCGGGTCGACCCCGGTGGTGGTGATCTCGAACTCCTCCGTCTCGGGTTCTAGGTAGCCGATCTGCTCGAGGAAGGCCTTGTGATCGGCCACGGAGAATTGGCCGCGGTGCTCGCGGTGCCACTCGTCGATCTGCCGCTGCAGGGTCTCGCGCTTCTCCAGCAGCTCGCGGTTGCGCGGACTCAGATCGCGGACGATGCCGCCGAGCTCGTCCCAGACGGTGTCGGCGTCGATGCCGGTCCCAGGCACCATCTCGTTGGCCACCAGGTCGTAGAGCTCACGCGCCACCTGCAGGCCACCGACTTGAACCCGTTCGCTCATGGAAGTCTCCCTATTCAGCTTCGCGATCCGCGGATAAGCCGCGATAGTAACGCATCCCAGTGAGGCTGATCACCCGCTCACCGACGCCCCGTTCAGTTCTGCAGCTCGGCCTCCAGCTCGTCGTAGAACGCGCGGACCAGCCGGGCGTTGCCGCCGACGTCCGCCTCGCCGCCGCGGGTGGCGGCGCGCACGTCGACGCGACGGTGATCACCGGTATCCTCGACGCGGACGACGATATCGTGGATGACACCCATCCAGTAGCTGCGTGCGGTGGCCTCCAGCCCGCCCTGCATGTCGGTTCGCGCCACAGTCCACTCCAGCCTCAGCGCCGCGCTCTCTGCGGCGCTGAGGATGGCCGAGACATCCTGCGGGTAAGTGCGCGCCTCGAGATCCGGGTGCGCCTCCGCCTGGCGTTCGGCCAGTTCTCCGCCAGGGTAGGCTCGATCACCGCCGGCCTGCTCTCGGGCCTGGGCGAGGGCCCGATACGAGGGCGGGTCATCGGTGTCGGTGGCCAGATCGTGAAGGTTGGGACCGAGGACGGCGGCGTAGACCTTGGGCCCGGCGACCACCGCGACCCCTAGCCCCAGGGCCAGGCCGGCCAGGGCCCGGCCGCGACCGCGCTTGCCGTGCAGACCGAAGGTGGAGGCGAAACCGACACCGGCGGGGACAAGGGCGAGCACACCGGCAGCGAAGCCGGCGGCGATCATCGCCAGGGCCAGGTCGAGTTCGACGAGCTGGATGCGGTAGAGGGGGCCGGCCAGCGCGGCCGCCGCGGCCCCGCAGGCTGCAAGCAGGACGGATGCCGTCGCCAGCCGGGATACAGGCGCCTGGAACATGGGTTTTCCTCCCGGGTTTCCGGCCGATTATGCGGCCGGAAACGGCCAGGACAAAACGCAGCCAGGCGCCGCGGCGCGGGGGTGCCCGACGGGGCACCCCCGCCAGAGCGGCAAGCCGGATTACTGCAGACGCCCGGAGAGCACCGTCTCGACGCGGCTGCGCTTGAGCGGGCGGAGGTTGCGTACGACCTCGTCGCGGCACTCCGGATCCAGGCGCTCAAGCACGCGGGCCAGCGTATTGAACGGCAGACGGTTGGCCAGGCGGGCGGCCGGGCCTCGGTCCATGTGCTCGAGCACGCTCGCCTGCGCAGCGGGGCGCATCTCCAGGAAGGTGGCCAGGCTCTCCCCGTCCGGCATGGCGCGCAGCGCCGCCGGGCGCTCGGCCGGGGCCATCTGTGCGATGCGCCGTGCCGCGGCGGCGGGCAGGCAGTCTGCATACTCGGCGCGAGCCGGTGCGCCGAGGCCATGGTCTTGATGCTCGGTGGTGATGGTCATCTCTGCCTCCTGAGTGTTCGGGTGCCCGACCCGCGGCACCGGAGACAGAGAGACGGCAGAGACTCCGTCAGTCGGCCGGCACCCCGGGACGGGCGTTGGTTCGCGGTACGACGTCGTTGCTTGGCGTACTGCCGTTACCGTCCGGCATGACGGTCTCCTCGTGTGGCTGACACGTGACGTGGAATCTAGGCGGCGACCCGCCCGCTGTCAAGCGTTGCGGCGCGCCGGCAGGCCATCTTGACCCCCTATGCTGCGGCGGCTACTATCCGCGGTTTAACATGCTCAAGAACGCGGCTGAACGTCGCAGAGGGTCACCATGAAGAAAGACATCCATCCCGAGTACCGCGAAGTCGTTTTCCAAGACATCTCGACGGACTTTTCCTTCCTGACCCGCTCCACGGTCCAGACCGACGAGACCATCACCTGGCAGGACGGCAACGAGTACCCGCTGGTCAAGATCGAGGTCTCCAGCCGGAGCCATCCGTTCTTCACCGGCAAGCAGCGTGTGGTCCATTCTGGTGGGCAGGTCGACCGCTTCCGCAAGCGCTTCGGCATGACCCGGGGCAGCTCCAGCCAGTAACCCCCGGACTGCGCCGAGCGCGGTTATCCAGGGCAGCAGCGGAGGGGCATCATGACGTCGAAAACCGTCACCGTCACCGACAACACCACCGGCCACAGTGTCGAGATGCCCATCCGCGAGGGAACGCACGGGCCGGCCGTCGTCGATATCCAGAACCTGTACAAAGAGTTTGGATACTTCACCTACGATGCCGGCTTCACCTCGACGGCGAGCTGTCGCAGCGACATCACGTTCATCGACGGCGAGAACGGGGTGCTCCTCTACCGCGGCTACCCCATTGAGGATCTGGCCGAGAACAGCAACTTCCTCGAGGTCTCCTACCTGCTGCTCCACGGTGAGCTGCCCACCAAGGATGAGCTGGACCAGTTCAACCGGGCGGTGACCGAGCACGCCATGATCAACGAGTCGTTGAAGGACTTCTTCGACGGCTTCCACTACAACGCGCACCCCATGGCCATGCTCACCGGCGTGGTGGCATCGCTGTCGGCCTTCTACCACGACGCCATCAAGCTCGGGGACCCGCGCAACCGGATGCTCACCTGCCACCGCGTGCTGGCCAAGATGCCCACCATCGCCGCCGCGGCCTACAAGCACATGGCGGGCGAGCCCTTCGTCTACCCGCTCAACCGGCTCTACTACACCGAGAACCTGCTCAACATGCTGTTCTCGCGCCCCACGGAGCCGTACGAGATCAATCCGATCCACGCGCGGGCGCTGGATCAGCTGCTGATCCTCCACGCTGATCACGAGCAGAACGCGTCGACCTCCACGGTCCGCCTGGCCAGCTCCACCGGCACCAACCCGTTCGCCTCCATCGCCTGCGGCTGCGCCGCCCTGTGGGGCCCCGCCCACGGTGGCGCCAACGAGGCGGTGCTGAACATGCTCCACGAGATCGGCGACATCAGCCAGGTGCCGAAGTACATCGAAAAGGCCAAGGACAAGGATGACCCGTTCCGCCTGATGGGCTTCGGGCACCGGGTCTACAAGAATTTCGACCCGCGGGCGCGGATCATCCGCAAGACCTGCCACGAGGTCCTCAACGACCTGGGCATCGAGAACGACCCGCAGCTCGAGCTGGCTATGGAGCTTGAGGAGCGGGCACTGCAGGACGACTACTTCGTCGAGCGCAAGCTCTACCCGAACGTGGATTTCTACTCGGGCATCATCTATCGGGCTCTGAGCATCCCCACCGACTTCTTTACGGTGATGTTCGCCCTCGGCCGGACGCCGGGCTGGCTGGCCCAGTGGAACGAGATGGTCGCCGATCCGGAGCAGCGCATCGGGCGACCGCGACAGCTCTACACCGGCGCAGCGCGGCGAGATTACGTCCCCATCGATCAGCGCCGGAAGGATTGAGCTCGACCCCCGTTGCCCCGCCACCGGCGGCAACGGGCGGCCCCCCGCCCCCTTACTCCTCGCCCACCACCGCCTCGAGCAGCGCGGTCACCTCAGCAACGCCGGCGCGCTCCATCGCCCCGCCGTGGACCTCGCTGCGGGGCGGCTCGCGCAGGCCGGCCTCCGAGAAAACGGTCAGCTCCACCTCGGTATCTCCGGCCAGGAAGCGGAACATCGGCTGGATGGACCACCCGTCGCGGCCGAAGCGCAGGCGCCGCTCATCGGACTCGAAGGGGATGCGCCGGTCCATGAGGAACATCAGAACCGTCTCGGGGGTATCGGCGAAGACGTGCAGCTGCACCGGCGACTCGGCGTCGGCGGTTCCGGCGAGCACCGGCCCCACCAGCCGCGGGCGGAAGTCGGCGAAGAAATCCATCGCCTCCAGGGCACGCCGGCGCAGATGGCGCAGCGCGGCCTCGTGCTCCTCGCCACCGAAGACGGCGTGGTACTCCAGCAGCGCCTCCTGGATCTCCTGATTACCGGGGAGGTTACGGGTGTCGCTGGCGCCCAGGCGCTCCGCCGCTTTGCGCTTGGCGGCGTAGTAATCACGTACGCCGTCCTCGGCCATCAGCCGCGCTGCCTCGCGTATCAGGCTCAGCCGCATGCGCTGATCGCGCTGGTGGTTGGCACTTCTGCGTCCCATGGCTTCCCCCCTGCTCCGGCCGTCTGCTGGTGCCATCCGCCTAGAAGAGCTGCCGCTCCGAATGCTCGCCGTCGCGTTGCCGGCGATCGCGGTCCTCGCGGACCGGAACGGTCTCCTCGCGGAAGGTCTCGAAAATTGCCTCTGGGTTCTCGGAGCTCGTCGCGCGCCCGGACTCCGGATCGATGCGCACCGTGACCAGACCGTCCGGGCGCGGAACGGAGCGCTCCTCGACCCCGTCGAGGGCTACCGACATGAACCGCGCCCAAATCGGCAGCGCGGCCGTGGCGCCGGTCTCGCCCCGGCCCAGGCTGCGCTGGTCGTCGAAGCCGATCCACGCCGTGGCCACTAGGTCCTGGTTGTAGCCCACGAACCAGGCATCGCGCAGGTCGTTGGTGGTGCCGGTCTTGCCGGCCAGATCCTCGCGGTCGAGCACCCGCCGGGCCCCTCGGCCGGTACCGCGCTCCACCACATCGGAGAGCATGTCGCTGATCAGCCATGCGTTGTCTTCGGGCAGGACACGCTCGGCCTGCGGCGGCAAATCGAACAGGCCGATGCGTTCGCCCGGGACCGAGGCCATGGGCAAGTCGTCGCGACACAGCTCGCACGCCTCCGGGAAATCCGGCCGGAAGACCACCTCGCCGGCGCCGTCCTCGACGCGCTCGATGACATTGGGGATGACGCGGTACCCGCCGTTGGCAAAGGCCGCAAAGGCACTGGAGATCTGCAGCGGGGTGGCGCTGTTGCTGCCCAGGGCCAGGGAGAGATCCCGCGGCAGGCTCTCCGCCGGGAAGCCGATGCGGGCGGCGTGAGCGATGGTCGGGTCGATGCCGACGTCGCGCAGCACCCGGATCGAGACCAGGTTGCGGGAGAAGACCAGCGCCTCGCGCAGCCGGGTGGGGCCGTAGAAACGGCCCGAGTAGTTGCCCGGCCGCCAGTAGCTCTCTAGGGCATCGTCCCGGAAGACCACCGGCGCATCGTTGACCAGGGTGGCCGGCGTGTAGCCGTTCTCGAGGGCCGCCGAGTAGATGAACGGCTTGAACACCGAACCGGTCTGCCGCCGCGCCTGCACCGCCCGGTTGAAGGAACTGAGCCGGAAGTCGAAGCCGCCGGCAAGCGCCCGCACCCGGCCATCCATCGGGTCCTGGGCCACCAGCGCGCCGGAGACATCGGGGACGGCGCTGAGGGCACCGCGCCCCTCGCCCCGCGGCGCGACACGCACGATATCGCCGACCTCCACCACGTCGCCCGCCTCCTCCGGGGCGGGACCGCGCCGGTTGGCATCCCGGTAGGGGCGCGCCCACTCCATGGTCTCGAAGTCGACCTGTAGCACGCGCCCGCCACGCGGCCAGACCCACGCCGCCTCGGGCTCCACGGCGAGCACCACGGCCGCCTGCAGGCCTCCGAAGGGCGGGTGGGCGGTCAGTGCCTCCTCCATGGCCGCCGGATCGCCAACCAGCTCCGCTTCAACGCTGCCCTCCGGCCCCCGGTAGCCGTGGCGCCGGTCGTAATCGCGGAGGCCGCTGCGCAGGGCCCGGTTGGCGGCGTCCTGACGGTCCTTCTCGATAGTGGTGTAGACCGTGTAGCCACCGGTGTAGGCCTCCTCGGGCCCGTAGCGCTCGGTCATGGTCCGGCGCACCATCTCACCGACGTAGCGAGCGTCCACGCGGCTGCGCGGGGCGTGCAAATCGGCGGTGATCGGCGCAGCCATGGCCTCCTGATAGCGCTCCGGGCTGATAAAGCCCTCATTGAGCATCCGGCCGAGAACGTAGGCACGCCGCTGAAGCGCCCGCTGCGGATTGCGGATGGGGTTGGCTACCGAGGGCGCCTTCGGCAGGCCGGCGATCATCGCCATCTGGGCCAGATCGAGCTCGTCGGGGTCCTTGCCGTAGTAGACCTGCGCGGCCGCCGCCACGCCGTAGGCGCGATGGCCCAGGTAGATCTTGTTGAGGTAGAGCTCGAGGATCTCCTCCTTGGACAACGTGCGCTCGATCTGCAGCGCCAGGAGGATCTCGTTGACCTTGCGCAGGATGGTCACCTCGCGCGAAAGGAAGAAGTTCCGCGCGAGCTGCATGGTGATGGTGGAACCACCGGGCCCGAAGGAACGCTCGCGGACCACGTGACCGACCGCACGCGCAAGGCCCTGGTAGTCCACCCCGGGGTGTTCGTAGAAGCGGTCGTCCTCGGCGGCGATGAACGCCAGCAGCAGATCGGTGGGGAGATCGTCGATATCCTCCGGCTGGCGCCGCTGCTCGCCGTACTCGGCGATGAGCTCACCCTCGGCGCTGACGACACGCAGCGGCTGCTGGAAGCGCACGTCGCGCAGCGACTCGGCATCCGGCAGCTGCGGGGCGAGCACGAACACGGCGTAGGACACGGCCGCCGCGGCCAGGACAGCGCCGACACCGACCAGGGCGACGGTGGTGTAGAGAAGTGTACGCAGGAATCGCTTCATGGGGACCGGGCGCATGCGCCTTGGCAAACTCTGCAGGCAGTATACTGACCACCTCTTGAACGGGCGAGTTCCCGCCTTATAGTGGGGGGACGCTCTTCGCCGCGCACCAGGGACCGGTGGCGGCGGCTCGGGAACCAGCGTCTCAGGGAGGAGACGGGATGCCCCTGCCCAGCACCGCGACGCTCGGCGTCGCCGTGGCCGGACGAACCGTGCACGTCTGCCTGCGGCGCCGTAGCCACTACGCCTACACCGCGGAACCCGTCCGTGGCACGGGCGCGGAGGGCCGACGGGAGGCGTTGCGCGCGGCCTGCCGCCGGCTCGACGCTGGCCGGCCGCGGGTCGCGATGGCCGTGCCCGAGAGCCGCGTGCAGCGCCATCGGCTCCGCCTGCCCGACGGGCTGCGCCGTTCCGAGCACCGCGCCGTGCTGCGCCTGCACGTCCGCCGCGCCCTGCCTGCACCGGCCTCCGCCTGGCGTTACTGCCTCGGCGACGAGCGCCGGCGGCCGCGCCTGCTCGCCGCTCGACACACCGACCTGAACGCCGCCCGCGCGCTGCTGCACGAGTCTGGCCTGCGGCCGGTGGCGCTGCTCACCAGCCGCGATGCCCTGGCCCGGGCAACCGGGACGCCACCGGCCCCGTTGCCAGACACCCCGGCAGCCCGACTGACCCGGGCCCTGGCCGAGGCGGCCCGCTGCCCGGGGCCGGACAACCTGCTCCACGCGCGGGACCCGAACGCCCGCGACAACGGGCACGCCCTGCGCACCGCCGCCGGCGCTGCGCTGGCCGCCGGCCTGGCGGGGGTGGCGGCCCACGCCCACTGGGGCAGCACGCTCGTCCCCGGAGCCGGCGACCGCGCCGACACCGCCGTGGAGCCGCCCACCGCCGACCACGGGCGGGATCCGCAGCCGCCGGAGGAACGAGAGAGCCCTGCCGCGGATCCGGCCCCACCCGATCCACCCCCCGACCCCGCAGACGCACGCCGGCGCGCGGCCCCCGGGTGGCTCGACACGCTGGCCGGCGCACTGCCCGAGCGCGCCCGCCTGACGGCTGTCGAGTTCGGCAACACGCTGCGCGTCGACGCCCTGGCCGCCGCCCCCGAGTGCGCCGAACGCTACCTGGCGGCGCTGCAGGAGGCGGGCTTCGAGGACATCGAGCTGGAGCAGATGCGCCGCACCGACAACGGCCGGCGCTCGCTCTCCCTGCGCGCCGAGCCGCGGCCTCCGGACCCGGCCCCCGACGCGGCGCCCGGGACACCCCTGCGCGAGCAGCTCGGCGCACTGAGCCGGAGCCTGGAGGCACGGGATCTGATCCTCGAGGACCTGCGACGGGACCCAGCGGGCGGTGACGGTCGGGTCGTCGCGCAGCTGCGTATCTCCGGCGATTACGCGGCGCTCCGCGACTGGCTCGCCGACGAGGCCGCGGCCCCGCGGCAGCGCGGCCTCGATCACCTGCGTCTGCGCGCCGCCGAACCACCACGGCTCGAGGCCGAGGTGACCCTGGTCCTGCACCCGCCGAAGGACGAGCCATGAGACGCCGACTGCTCCCCGCGGTCACGGCCGTGCTGCTGGCTGCCCCCACCGGCACGCACGCCGGGCCGCCCGACCCGTTCCACGGCCCGCTCGACGGGGACGGCGACACCGGCGCCGAGGCCTCCCTGCGCACTCTGCCCCTGGTTCACGCCGACGCCGGAAAGCTGGCCGAGCTGTTGCGCGAGGAGACCGGTGTGCTCTCCCAGTCCGGCCATGCCAGCGTCGACGAGCGCACCAACACACTGATCCTGCACGATACCCCGGAGCACCTCGACGAGGCCGAGCGGCTCATCGACAAACTGGACCGGGCCAACCGCCAGGTGATGATCGAGGCGCGCATCGTCCTTGCCTCGGGCGAGTACGCGCGGGAACTCGGCAGCCGCCTGGGCCTTTCGAGCCAACGCGGCGACGGCCACTTCGCCTTCGACACCCTACCCGGCAGTGAGGGAGCCGCCCTGGGCGACGGGCTACTCGCCGACCTGCCTCCGGTGGGCGAAGGCGCGCGCCTGAGCGTCTCCGTAGGCGAGGTGGGCGAGCGCCTGCTGCAGCTTGAACTCTCGGCGATGGAGGCCGAGGGCCACGGGCGCGTGGTCTCGAGCCCGCGGGTCCTGACCACCGAAAGGCAGACGGCGCGCATCGAGCAGGGCGTCCAGATCCCCTACCAGGAGACGGCCGAATCCGGCGCCACCGCGGTCGCTTTCGAGGACGCCTCCCTGTCGCTGACCGCCACTCCGCAGGTGACCGACGGGGATGCGGTGAACCTCGGCCTGCGCGTGACCAAGGACGCCGTCGGGCAGATCTACGAGGGCGTGCCGAGCATCGACACCCAGGCCGTCGCCACCCGCCTGCGCGTGCAGGCCGGCGAGACCATCGTCCTCGGCGGCGTGCGTGAGCACGAGCAGCGCGAGCGGCGTCAAGCGGTGCCGTGGCTCGGCGACCTGCCACTGGTCGGCTGGCTGTTCCGCCAGCGCCGATCGGAGCAGAGCCACCACGAGCTGCTGGTCTTCGTGACGCCGCGCCTGGTCGAGGAGGGGGCGCCACCGGGGGCGGCCGTTGACGAAACCGGCCCCCGCCCCCACATTGACCGCCCCAGCCGAGCAATCGAGGACGACCGGTGAGCCTGCACGCCACCCCGCCACGCCCCTGCGCCGTCACCGAGAGCGCCAGCCGCGGTCGCCAGTATGCGGAACCCCACCCCGGGCACCGCAGCGAGTTCCAGCGCGATCGCGACCGCATCATCCACTGCGGCGCTTTCCGGCGCCTGGAGTACAAGACGCAGGTCTTCGTCAACCACGTCGGCGATCTCTACCGCACCCGGCTGACCCACACCCTGGAGGTAGGCCAGATCGCCCGCACCAGCGCCCAAGCCCTCGGCCTGAACATCGACCTGGTCGAGGCCATCGCCCTCGCCCACGACCTGGGTCACACCCCGTTCGGCCACGCCGGCCAGGACGCCCTGGCCGAGCGCATGGAGGGGCTCGGCGGCTTCGAGCACAACATCCAGTCCCTGCGCGTGGTCGACGACCTGGAGAAGCGCTATGCAAAGTTCGACGGGCTCAACCTGACCTTCGAGACCCGTGAGGGCCTGCTCAAGCGCTGCCCGGTGGAGCGCGCCCGACAGCTCGGCCCGGTGGCCGAGCGCTTCCTCGACGGCGGCCAGCCAACGCTGGAGGCGCAGCTGGTCAACGTCTGCGACGGCGTCGCCTACAACAGCCACGACGTGGACGACGGCTTGCGCTCGGGGCTGATCAGCGTCGCCGAGTGCCGCGAGACAACCCTGCTCGGCCCGCTGTTCGCTGAGGTCGAGGCGGCCTACCCCAATCTGGATGAGCGACGCACCATCTACGAGGTGGTCCGGCGCATGATCAACGTCCAGGTCGAGGATCTCATCCGCGAGTCCGCGGCACGCATCGAGGCCGCCGATCCCGCCGACGTCGAAGCGGTACGCCGGCACCCGGGGCCGCTGATCGGCTTCAGCGCGGACATGGCCCGGCGGCACCAGGACCTGAAGGACTTCCTGTTCCGCCGCCTCTACCGCCACTTCCGCGTGGCGCGCATGGTGCGCAAGAGCCAGGTGGTGGTGCAGGGGCTGTTCGACGTCTTCCTCGACGACCCGCAGCTGATGCCGGATCAGCCCCGCGATGCGGCCCACGCCGGCGAGGCCCGCCACGGCATGCCAGGGCGGGCACGGGCCGTGGCCGACTACATCGCCGGGATGACCGACCGGTTCGCCATCGAGGAGTACCGCCGGCTGTTCCGCCCCGAGGAGCTGACCTAGGCTGCGGCGGGCTCAGCCCGCCCGGACCGCCTCGGCCAGTGTGGCCGTCAGCGCCTCGGCGGCGAACTCGCTGGTCACCACGGCGTCGCCAACGCCGCGCAGGAGCACCAGGCGCAGCCGACCAGCGCGATTCTTCTTGTCCACGCTCATCAGCTCGCGGAAGCGCTCCTCGGGGATCGCCGGCGGCTGCGTGGGCAGTCCAAAGGCCTCGAGTAGGGCGGTGGTGCGCTCCAGCCCGTCGCGCGACAGCCAGCCCAGGCGCACCGACATGCGTGCCGCCATGACCATCCCCACCGCCACGGCCTCGCCGTGGAGCCAGGTGCTGTAGTCGGTCTCTGTCTCGATGGCGTGGCCGAAGGTGTGGCCCAGGTTGAGCAGGGCGCGCTCACCGGCCTCGCGCTCGTCGGCAGCAACCACCTCAGCCTTATTGCGGCAGGACTCGGCCACGGCGTGAGCCAGGGCCTCGGGATCGCGCCGGCGCAGGGCATCGACACTGCCCTCGAGCCAGTCGAAGAAGGCGGGATCGCGGATCAGGCCGTACTTGACCACCTCGGCCAGACCGGCGTTGTACTCGCGCTCCGGGAGCGTGGCGAGAACGCCGGTATCGGCGATCACCGCGCGGGGCTGGTGGAAGGCGCCAATCATGTTCTTGCCGCGCGGGTGGTTGACGCCGGTCTTGCCTCCCACCGAGGAGTCGACCTGAGCCAGCAGGGTGGTGGGCACCTGGATGTAGCCCACGCCGCGCTGATAGGTGGCGGCGCAGAAGCCGGCCAGATCGCCGATGACCCCGCCGCCAAGGGCGACCACCGTGGCCGAGCGGTCGAAGCGGCCCTCGATCAGGGCGTCGAAGACCTGCTCACAGGTCTGCAGGGTCTTGTAGCGCTCACCATCGCGCAGGGTGACCGACTGCACCTCGACCCCCGGCGCGGCCAGGCGCCCGGCGTACAGCGGGGCTACGGTCTCGTTGCTGACCAGCAGCGCCCGATCCGCCACCAGGTGACGGGCCAGCAGCCCCCCCTCCAGGATCCCGTCACCGATATAGATCGGGTAGCTGCGTTCCCCGAGCTCGACCCATTGTGTCCGCATGACCGCTCCTGCTGCCTGTCTGCTATCGTTCGTCGGTGCCGACGCTCAGGAGGCCTGCCCCTGCAACGCCTCGATGATCCGCCGCGCCACGCTCCGCGCCCTGCCACCGGTCGTCTCCACCACCACGTCGGCCACTTCCCGGTAGAGGGGGTCACGCTCGGCGAGCAGGGCCTGCAGCCGCGCCTCGGGGTCGTCGCTCTGGAGCAGCGGCCGGTTGGCGTCATGGCGGGTGCGCTGCAGCTGCACCGAGACCGGGGTGTACAGGTAGACCACCACGCCGCGCGCGCCGAGCAGGTCGCGGTTGGCCGGCGTGGTAACCGCGCCGCCGCCGGTGGCCACGACCACTCCGTCCCGGCGGGTCAGTTCGTCGATCACCGTCGCCTCGCGCGCGCGGAAACCGGCCTCGCCCTCGAGGTCGAAGATCCACGGGATGCTCACCCCGGTGCGCGCCTCGATGGCGGCATCGCTGTCGATGAACTCTAGACCCAGCAGGGTGGCCAGCTCGCGCCCCACGGTGCTCTTGCCGGCACCCATGGGGCCAACGAGAAAGACCCGCGACGGTATTCTCCAGTGTGCCATGACGGCACTTTACCACCACCGGTGTGGGCCTCGGTATGGCAGAGTAGGCGGCCATGGACCCGCAACAGACGCGCCAAGGCCCCCAGTACATCCTCTACGATGCTGACCGCTTACCGGCGCCGGACGCCGCGCTCTTCGAACCGGAGGCCCTGGCGCGCGCCGGTCGGCTCAGCGGACGCCCCGGCGGCGGTCGCGGCAGCGCCTGTTTCCTGGAGGTCGGCGGGATCCCGGCCGTGCTGCGGCCCTATCGCCGGGGTGGGCTCCTCGGCCCGTTGCTCGGCGACTGCTATGCCCGGGGCCGGCTCCACGCATCGCGCCCCTGGCGCGAGTGGTGGCTGCTCGCCCGGCTCCACGACGAGGGCTTCCCCGTGCCCGCCCCGCTGGCCGCCCGTGTGCGCATGGCCGGACCGTGCTACCGCGCCGAGATCCTGCTCGAGCGGCTGCCGGCGGCCACCCTCACCGAGACGCTGCGCCACGGACCACTGCCGGCCGAGCGCTGGTGCGCCATCGGCGCCTGCATCGGCCGACTGCACCGGCGCGGCCTGGATCACGCCGACCTCAACGCCCACAACATCCTGCTCACCACCGACGGCACCACCCACGTCATCGATCTGGACCGGGCCCGACTGCGCCCCCGCGCCGGCCGCTGGGCCGAGCGCAACCTCGCCCGACTGCAGCGCAGCCTGGCCAAGATCGCGCGCAACGACGCCGCCGTGGCGCCGGTGCCGGCAAGCCATCTGGCCGCCCTGCGTCAGGGCTGGCACAACGCGCTCGAGGAGTAAGCTCAGCGATGCCCCAAGACCCATCCACACCCCCCCGCTCGATCTGTCTGCTGCGCCTGTCGGCCATCGGCGACTGCAGCCATGTGGCCCCGGTGGTGCACACGCTCCGCGAACACTGGCCGGAGACCGCCATCACCTGGGTCGTCGGCAAGACGGAGTACCGCCTGGTCGGCGACCTGCCGGGGGTGGAGTTCATCGTCGTTGACAAGGGTGACGGGCTCTTTGGCGCCGTGCGCAAGCTGCGCGAGGAGCTGGCGGACCGGCATTTCGACGTGCTGTTACACATGCAGGCGTCGTGGCGGGCCAACCTGCTCTCGACGGCGATCCGGGCCGACACCCGAATCGGTTTCGATCGGCCGCGCGCCCGTAATGGCCAGCGGTGGTTCACCCACCGCCCCATCCCGGGGCCGGCGCGGGTCCACGTCCTGGACGGCTTCTTCCAGTTCCTGCAGGCAGCCGGGCTGGATGCACGCACCCTGCGCTGGGATCTGCCGGTACCCGCCGAGGCCGAGGCGGAGGTGGCCGGCCGGCTGCCCGCCCGCCCCTTCCTGGCGATCAGCCCGTGCAGCTCGATCCGTGCGCGCAACTTCCGCAACTGGTCGGCCACCCAATATGCGGCGGTGGCCGAGTACGCCTCCCAGGAGTACGGCCTGGCGCTGGCGCTGACCGGCGGCCCCACCGCGCTGGAGCGGGAGTACGCCGATGCCATCGCCGCCGCCACCAGCGCGCCGGTGGCCGACCTGGTCGGCCGGACATCGCTGAAGGGGCTGCTGGCCGTCCTGCAGCAGGCCACTGCGTTCGTCGGCCCGGACTCCGGCCCGCTCCACCTGGCCAACGCCAGCGGGGTGCCGGTGGTGGGGCTCTACGCGACCTCGAACCCGCAGCGTACCGGCCCCTACCTGAACCTCGAATACGTCGCCAACCGCTACCCGGAGGCGCTCAAGGCCGAACTCGGCCGGCCGGTGGAATCGGTCCGCTGGGGGCGCCGGGTGCGCAACCCCGAGGCCATGGACTGGATCAGCGTGGCCGACGTGGTCGAACGGCTGGATGCGGCCCTGGCCGACCACGGCGTACCACGCCGGGGCAGCGCGGCGGACGGCTAGCCGCGGCCGCGGATGCGAGCGATCAGCTCCGTGGTCGACGCGCCGGCGAGCAGGGGCAAGACCTCCACGGCACCGCCGGCGGCGACCACGGCGTCGTGGCCGGCGATCTGCTCAGGCCGGTAGTCCCCGCCCTTGACCAGCAGATCCGGCAGCACGACCTCGATCAGCCGCGCCGGGGTGTCCTCGCTGAACGGCACCACCCAGTCCACCGCATCCAGGCCGGCGAGCACCGCCATGCGCTGCTCCAGCGGAGTGACCGGCCGCTCCGCCCCCTTGAGCCGCGCCACCGACGCGTCGTCGTTGACGGCCACCACCAGCCGCTCGCCCCGCCGGCGGGCCCGCTGCAGGTAGTCGACGTGGCCGGCGTGCAGCAGATCGAAGCAGCCGTTGGTCATCACAATGCGCTCTCCAGCCGCCCGGGCCTGCCGGACGGCGGCGAGCAGACCTGGCTCGTCGACCACACCGGCGCCCGCTGCTTGGCCGCCCGCGCCGCCCATCGCGGCCTCCAGCTCCGCCGGAGTGACCGTGGCCGTGCCCAGCTTGCCCACCACCACGCCGGCGGCCAGGTTGGCCAGGGCGGCGGCATCGGCGAGGTCCACCCCGGCACCCAGCGCGGCGGCCAGGGTCGCGATCACGGTATCGCCGGCGCCGGTGACATCGAAGACCTCCCGCGCCCGGGTCGGCAGGTGCACCGGAGCGCCCTCCCGCGGAGCCAGGGTCATCCCCGCCTCGCCCCGGGTGACCAACAGCGCCTCGAGCTCCAGCTCTGCCGCCACCATCGCCGCGCGCCGGGCGATCTCGTCGCCGTCCGCGCAGGGCCCAACCACCGCCTCGAATTCCGCCAGGTTGGGCGTGAGCAGAGTGGCGCCGCGGTAACGACGGTAATCCGCCCCCTTGGGATCGACCAGCACCGGCCGCCCAGCGCGGCGGGCGGCGTCGATCAACCCGGCCGGATCGGGCAGGGCCCCCTTGGCGTAATCCGAGAGCACCACCACCGCGGTGTCGGTCAGCACCGGCTCAAGCAGCGCCAGCATGGCGGCGCGATCAAAGCCGGGGAAACCGCGCTCGAAGTCGAGACGGATCAGCTGCTGATGGCGGCTGATCACGCGCAACTTGGTGATGGTGTCGGCGCCGGGAATGCGGTGGAAGCGCTGGCCGACGCCGGCGGCCTCGAGCAACTGCGCCAACCGGTCGGCGGCCTCGTCGCTGCCGGTGGGGCCGATCACTTGCGCCGCGCCGCCGAGGGCGGCCACGTTGAGCGCCACGTTGGCCGCACCGCCCGGGCGCTCCTCGGCGTCATCGACCCGCACCACGGGCACCGGCGCTTCCGGCGAGATGCGCTGGGTGGCCCCGTGCCAGTAGCGGTCGAGCATCAGGTCGCCGGCGACGACGACCCGGACATCGCGGAAGCCGGGCAGCGGGAGATTCATGGGCGAGCGGGCATCCTGTCGAAGAACGGGTCGGGGATTATAGCCGCGGCGCCGGAGCCGACAGAAGCCGGCGCGACGAGGTGGCAGCCGTGGCGCGTGTCCGTATCATGGGGTCTCAGCCACCCTGACCGGAGGGCCCGCGGATGTTCCAGGCACCCGAGCCAACCGCCGAACTGACCCTGTCCACGCCGGCACTGCTCTTCCCCGCCATCTCGCTGCTCCTGCTCGCCTACACCAACCGCTTCATGGGGCTGGCCTCGCTGATCCGCGACCTGGAATCCAAGTACCGCTCCACCCACGACGTGTGCCTGCGCACCCAGATCGAGAACCTGCGCAAGCGCGTGCTGCTCATCCGCAACATGCAGGTCGCCGGAGTGGCCAGCCTGTTCTTCTGCGTCCTGTGCATGCTGGTCCTGTTCGCCGGATCGATGCTGCTAGGCAAGGTGCTCTTCACCATCAGTCTGATCCTGATGCTCGCCTCGCTGGGGCTGTCCCTGCGCGAGCTGCAGATCTCGGTGGGGGCCCTGCACGTGCAGCTGCGGGACCTGGAGAACCGTCACGACGAGGAAGGGCGTTGACCGTCCGCCGAGTGCGGGATCAATCGCCGACCGAGTGGTAGGCCGGGATGGCCTCCTGCTGGATGAACAGCACGGCGCGGCGGTGGCGGCTGGCCGGTGCCTCAAGGTGGGCGTGGTACTCCGAGTACAAGCGGCCGGCCGGGTGGTGGTGGAGCTCGGCGCCGATCACGAAGGCCAGCGCCCGGCGCCAGGCCACGGCGTGATCCGCCTCGCCGGCTGCGTCGAGCACCGACAGGGCGTGCCCGACCGTGCGCAGCGTGGCACCGGGGGCGCGCTCGACCACGGCCTCGTGGATCAGGTTCACCACCAGGCTCTCGCGCGCGTCGCTGGCGGCGGGGCTGGCGTGGAGGAGCGTGCCCGCCCACCCCTGGGGGACCATCGCCGGACCCATGCCCCGGGCCAGGTCGCGCAGATAGGCTTCGTGGGCCTCGGGGAAGTCGGCCACAGCGCCGATCAGCCAGACGCCGAGCAGATCACCGAGCAGCTCGGGGCCCGTTCCCGCGCCAGCGATCCTGCGCGCGTGCAGGGCCGCGCACGCCGCCCCTAGGGCCGCGGTGGCGTTCTCGTGGTGGAGGAACGGCGTGCCGGCCCGGTCCAGGCCCCGCTCGATGAGCAGCACCGGGGCCTCGAAGCGGTCCTGCTCGAGCAGGCCAAGCAGGGTGGCCAGGGCCACCGGCGGCTCCTCGTGGACCAGGTCCACCACCGGCACCGCCTCGCGGGAGCGCGGCGCGCCGATGCGCACCGCCTCGCGGTAGCCGGTTTCGCCGGCCCACGCCCAGAGCTGGGTACGGAGCAGCTGGATGCGATTCGGGGGCGGTGTCTCTTGACTCACGAGGCAGACCCGGGTGGACTGTAGGCAATAGCCTACGTGGTGCCTGCCTCGGTTACAATCGGCATCACGATCAGCAGCCAAGCGGGAGAGCATGGTGCCGGATCCCCAGACCCACGATCGCACAGACCTGGTACAGCCGAACGCGGCGAACCGCTATGAGGTCACCGCCCGGGACCTGCCGGTCTGCTGCCCGCTGCCCGGCATGTACCTGTGGAACTCCCATCCGCGGGTCTACCTGCCCGTCCACGAGACCGGCAGCATGATCTGCCCCTATTGCGGTGCCACTTACGTCCTCAAGGATGACGACCGGCTCGCCGTCGAGATCGGCGGTCAGCGGGAGTGGAAATAACCCCTACGGCCCGGCGGCCGGTCGGCGCGGATCAGGGCGGAGTGCACACCATGCAGGCGGAAGATCTCGTCGAGGACTTCGGGCGTTCGGACGCCTGGTATCTCGTCTACAGCAAGCCTAGGCAGGAGGAGCGGGCCTGGTGGAACCTGGATCACCAGGGCTATCGCTGCTTCCTGCCCATGGCGCGGTTCCGGCGTCGGCGCCAGCGGCGGTATCAGACCGTCGTCGAGCCGATGTTCCCGCGCTACCTGTTCATCCGTCTGGCCGCAGGGGTCGAGGACTGGAGCCCGATCCGCTCGACCACCGGCGTGAACGGGCTGGTGCGCTTCGGCACCTGGCCGGCCCGCGTGCCGGACGGGCTGGTGGAAACCATCCGGCAGCGCATCGAGGACGGCCACTGCGACCTGGCCCCCGAGCCCCTGCAGCCCGGCGAGCGGGTGCGCGTGCTCGACGGCCCATTCCAGTCCTACGAGGGGATCTTCCGTGCCTCGCGCAGCGAGGAGCGGGTCATGATCCTTCTCGACGTGGCCGGGCAGCACACCACGCTGACCGTCTCCCAGCACCAGGTCGAGCGCGCCTGAGCCGTCCGGAGCCGCGTCAGCGTTCCGCGGCGCGGATCTCCCCGCGGATCCGCCCCCAGGCGATCCCCAGGTACTCGTGGAAGGCGCGCTCGGTCATGTGCAGCGCGTGTACCGAGGGACGCAACCCGTGGCCCGGATGGGCCTCCGCGCCGGGCTCCCGTTCGCGCACACGGTGGCGCGTCGGGGCGGGGATCGGCTTGAGCCCCTGCCCCCGGAACAGGCCCATGGCCCGCGGCATGTGCGAGGCCTCGGTGACCAGGATGATCGACCCGGCCTCATCGCCGAGCCGCTCGGCCATCGCCCGGGCCTCTTCGGCGGTATTGCGGGGCTCGGCCAGGCGCTCGACAGCGCCGGCGTCGAGGCCAACCTCGCCCATCAGACGGTGGAGCACCGCCGAGTTGGGGGTATCGCCGCGCACCGCACCGCCGGTCAGCCAGAGGGTGCTCTGCGGAAAGTGGCGCTGGAGGCGCACTCCTTCGAGGACCCGGGTAACGCCGTCGGCGTTGGCCTGCGCGGTGGCCGGCAGCTGCGGATCGAGCCGGTGGCCGTGGCCGAGGACGACGATGTCGGTCACCGGCGCCTCCTCGCCCTCGGCGATCCCGGCCGGATCAAGCAGCGCCGGGTAGCGCTGCTCCAGCGGGGCGAGCAAACGGCTGGCGGTCGGTTCCCAGCTGGCTAGATAGAGCGCCGCCACGGTGACGATCAGCACCCCCCGACCCCAGCGCCAGTAGCGGGTGAAGAGCAGGACCAGGCCGACGATGCCGGCCAGCACCAGGAGGCTCAGGGGCATCAGGACCGCCCCGGCGAGCTTGCTGATCACGAACACGAGTCACCCCTCCCTGTCCTCTACACCGGGACTCAGACCATCTCTACCGGGTCCACATCCAGCGACCAGCGGACCTGGCGGGCCCCTTCCAGGCTGCCGAGCCCGCCGCTCCAACTCACCAGAAAACGCTGCAGATCGACCCGCCGCTCGGCGCGGATCATCAACTGCGCCCGGTGCCGACCCTCGCGCCGCTCCATGGGCGCCGGCACCGGGCCGAGCAGCTCCACCCCGCCGTCCGCACCGACCCGGCTTCGACCATACTGGGCCGCCGACTCAAGGAAAAGGTACGGTGCGTCGGCATTCACCGACTCGGCACGCAAAAGAGCCAGCGCGGCGTAAGGCGGCAGGCCGGCGGCGTGGCGCTCGGCCAGGTGGGCCTCGGCGAAGGCGGGATAGCCCCGCTCGAGCAGAACCCGCAGCAGCGGATGCTCCGGATGACGGGTCTGCAGCAGCACCTCGCCGGGCTGATCGCCGCGCCCGGCGCGGCCGGCCACCTGCACCACAAGCTGCGCCAACCGCTCGGTGGCCCGGAAGTCTGCGCCGAACAGCCCCTGATCCACATCGATCACCGCCACCAGGGTCACCGCCGGCAGGTGGTGCCCCTTGGCCAGCATCTGCGTACCGATCAGCAACTGGGCGTCGCCCCGGTGAGCGGCCGCAAGATGGGCCTCGAGCTCGCCGCGGCGCCGGGTGGTGTCGCGGTCGATGCGCAGCTGCCCCACGCCGGGGAAGAGCTCCGTGAGCGCCTCCTCAAGGCGCTCGGTTCCGGGCCCCAGCGGGCGCAGATCCGCCGCACCGCAATCCGGGCAGGCCGCCGGCAGGCGCGCGCTGTATCCGCAGTGGTGGCAGCGCAGCTGGCCGCGGCTGCGGTGGTAGGTCAGCCGCGCATCACAGCGGTGGCATTCGGCCACCCAGCCGCAGGCGTGGCAGGTAAGCACCGGGGCGTAGCCGCGCCGGTTGAGGAACAGCAGCGCCTGCGAGCCAGCGTCCAGGTGCCGGCGCAACGCCTCCTGCAGCGGTGCGGAAATCCCTCCAACCAGACGGCGGCTGCGGATATCGACCAGCTGCACACTCGGGGCACGGGCCTCGCCCGCCCGATGCGGCAGGCGCAGGTGGGTGTAGCGACCGGCCCGCGCATTGTGCAGAGACTCCAACGAGGGCGTAGCCGAGCCGAGCACGACCGGCACATCCAGGGTGCGGGCCCGCAGAACCGCCAGGTCCCGCGCCGAGTAGCGGAACCCCTCCTGCTGTGCCAACGAGGGGTCGTGCTCCTCGTCGACGACGATCAGCCCCGGACGCGGGAGCGGCGTGAAGATGGCCGAGCGGGTGCCGAGGATCACCGCCGCGTCGCCGTCCCGGGCGGCCAGCCAGGCCTCGGCGCGGTCGGCGCCGGACAGCCCGGAGTGGAGCACCACCACCGAGCCGCGCAGGCGCTCGCGCAGACGCTCAAGGAACTGCGGGGCGAGTCCGATCTCGGGGACCAGGATCAGCACCTGCCGCCCCGAGGCCAGCGCCCGGGCTGCGGCCTGCAGATAGACCTCGGTCTTACCGCTGCCGGTCACCCCCTCGAGCAGGAAGGCGGCGTACCCCTCGGTATCCAGGATCGCGGCCAGGGCGCGCTGCTGATCGGCGTCAAGCTCTGGCCCCGGGCGGGGCGCCGGCACCGTCTCGGCCCCGCGCTCGGCCGGGTGGTACTCGCGATGGAGCAGGCCGGCCCGCTCCATGAGGCGCCCGGCCCGCTGCCAGGCAGGCTGCTCCGCCACCAGCGTGGCACAGGGCGCGGCACCGCCGGCCTCCACCAGGCGGCGACGCAGCTCCGCCTGGCGCGGGGCCCGGCGCACCGGGGCATCATCCTCACGCAGCCGCTCGTCCAGGCGCCAACAGGCCACCGCCCGCCGTGCCGGGCGGCCCTGGCGCAGCGGGCCCGGCAGCCCGGTGGCCAGGGCTGTGCCCAGCGGGTAGCGGTAGTAGCGCGCCGCCCAGGTGAGCGTCTCCAGCAGTTCGGCGTCGAGCAGCGGCCGCTCATCCACCCAGGCGGTGGCGGCACGCAGCCTCGCTGCCGGCACCTCGGAGCCCCGGCACACCTCCACGACGATGCCCACGGCGCGACTGCGGCCGAGCGGCACCTCGACCCGACAGCCGACGGGGTCATCCGGCCAGGCGCCGGACGGCGGGCGGTAATCCAGCGCCTCCTGCAGCGGGCGGGGCACCGCCACCCGCAGAACCGGCGGCAACCCCGCTGCACAGGGGTGACCGGCGTCCGGGCGCGCGCTAGAGTCGTCAGCCATGGAGCCGGAGACCGCCATCGCCGAGCTGCAGGCCGCCATCGAGCCCATCCTCCACGCCCATCCCGAGGGCGTGACCGAGATGACCCTGATGGACCGGCTCGCCGCCGACGGGCATCCGCTGTTCACGCGCGAGGGGCGCGGCGAGCCGGCGGCGCTCTACCGCGCCCACTTCCTGCTCTTCCACGCCCTCTACCGATTGCGCCCGGCACTGGCCGAGGCCGGCCTGGGGTTGGAGATCCACTGCCTGTGCATCCGGCTGCACCGGCTGCCCGGGCGCGCTGCGGCCGAGCGCGCGCTGATCGGCGCCGACCCGTTGGCCGCCTTCTACCTCGACCCGGGCAACCTGGAGGGCATGGACAACGCCGCGGTGGAGCGGCTGATCGCCGACGGCCTGTGCCGGGCCCTGGGCGCGGGCGACCGGGCGGCGGACCTCGCCGAGCTGGGCCTCGCCCCGGGAGCCCCGCCGGCGGAGATCCGGCGCCGCTACAGGCGCCTGGCCATGCGTCACCATCCGGACCGGGGCGGCGATACCGCGACCCTGCAGCGGATCAACGACGCCTACCAGCGCCTGATGGCCCGCTGAGACGCACCGCGGCGCCCGGTCCATGGGATCAGCCCCGCGCCGCCGGCCGCAGCCGGCCGCGCCCGCCGTCCGGCACCATGCGCCCGAAGTACAGGAAGCCCAGGGCCAGCCACGCGGTGGTGACCACGGCCGCGAGGATCAGCACCGGGACCGGCCCGAACTGGTAGATCAGCGGCACCGACGCCGCGGTGAACAGCCCCCCGCCGACGATGGGCTCGAAGAGCAGCTGCTTGTAGCCGAAGCTCTCCAGGGCGCCGGAACGGTTGTTGGGGTCGGCCATGCGCATGAGCAGCACGCCGGTAACCGTCACGCCCATGGACTGACCGAAGTCACCCACACCACGCTCGAACCAGTCGAAGGGGATGACGCGTGGAGCGATCACCACCAGCACGAACAACGACCAGGCGATGCCCGTTGCGGCCAACAGCAGGAAGGGCACCAGATGCTCGCCTAGGGCGGTCAGCGACAGGGTGGCCAGGGCGGCGACAATGGTGAAGTCCAGCGCCGTGCCGGAGATCCGCGACATGCTCCGCTCCGACACATATTCGGCATAGCCGGAGCGGATGATGAACACCTGCAGCAGCACGCCGCCGAGCATGGCCATCGGGAACAACGGCACGTGCTGGAGGATCTCCACCCCGCTGTCACGCGCCCAGGTGACCGCCTCGAGCCACTGCAGCGCCGAGAGCATCCCCCAGCCCAGCACCACGGCCAGGGCGACCAGGCCCAGGTGGACGGTGAGCGGATCAGTGGTCTGGCTCTCCTGCTGGCGGTCGCGGCGCAGGAGGTGGAGTTCACGGTCGCTGAAGCGCTCCTGGGCGCTACCGGGCCCCTGGGCATTCTCCGGGTGATCGATGATCCCCCGACGCACCGCCAGGTTGATCAGGATGGTGCCGACCACGACGCCGCCGACCAGGCCTACGGTGGCCAGCCCTAGGGCCAGATCGGCCCCGGCGGGGAAGCCGAGATCCTCGAAGGTACCGGCCATGCCGGCGGCCGTGCCGTGGCCGCCCTCGAAGCCGATCTCGATCAGCGCCCCGGCCATCGGACTCAGGCCGAAGACCGGCGTCAGCACCAGCAAAGCCAGCAGGATGCCCACCACGTACTGCCCCCACGCCATGGTCTGCCCGACCACGACCTGGGGGCCGGCGCGCAGCCAGATCTCGCGCAGCCCCGGCAGCGGCTTGCCGAGAAAGAGGGCGGCGAAGACGACGCTGATCAACAATCCGGGGATGGCCGACCAGGTGTCGTAGACGTAGTCCGGGAACAGCCCCGCGCCGTCCTCGAAGGGGCTGCCGATGAACCGGCCCAGCACCTCCGGGCCGAGCAGCAGCGCCACGGCACCGGCGATGATCGACGCCGGCAGGAACAGCCGCCGCGCCCACAGCGTGTAGGCGCGCAGGACCGAGCTGGCCAGTACCAGCAGGCAGAGCACCAAGATGGCGATCAGGATCTCGGCAACAGCCATGGTCACTCACCCCCAATGAACACGAGGCGCATCGTACTGGCGCTTCGGCCTTCGGGGCCAGAGGGCGTCGCCTCAGGTGCCGACGGCGAACTGCTCCATGGCCCAGCCGACGCGCGCCTCGGCGGTGGCGTGCCGGCTTTCCAGGGCCTCAATGGCCCCCAGGCGCGGCAGCAACCCGCAGCCGTTGGCGATCTGCACCGACAGGCCGGGGCGGGCGTTGAGTTCCAGCAGCTGCGGGCCCCGATCCCGGTCCAGAACCAGATCAGCCCCCAGGTAACCGAGGCCGCTCATCTCTTGGCACCGCGCGGCAAGCTCCAGCAGCGAGCGCCAATCGGGGATGTCGATGTCGTCGAGCGTCACCCCGGTGTCCGGGTGCTGGTAGACGCGCTGGTCGTACTGCACCGCGTGGGCACACCGGCCGGTAGCGATGTCCAGGCCAACGCCCACCGCCCCCTGGTGGAGGTTGGCCTTGCCCTGGGAGTCCTTGGTGGACAGGCGCAGCATGGCCATCACCGGATAGCCGAGGAAGACCAGGACGCGGATATCCGGGATGCCCTCGTAGGAGAGGGCCTCGAACCGGGGATCGAGGCGGATGCGATCCTCGAACACCGCGGTATCCGGCATGCCAGCCAGCGAGTGCAGCCCGGCCAGCGTGTTGGAGACGTGGCGCTGCAGATCCTCGAGCGAGAGCTCACGCTCGCCGCCGGTCAGGAAGCGGTCGCCGCGGCGCCCGGTCACCACCAGGATCCCCTTGCCGCCCGCCCCCTTGGCCGGCTTGATGACGAACTCGTCTACCCCCTGCAGGCGCCCGGCCAGATCGCGGACCTCGTGCTGGTGACGGATGGTGAAGCGCAGCGACGGGGTGCCGACCCCATGCTCCTCGGCCAGCAGCTTGGTGCGCAGCTTGTCGTCGACCAGCGGGTACAGCCGCCGGTCGTTGTATTGGCCGATGTAGTGGACATTGCGCCGGTTCATCCCGAGGATCCCCGCCTGCCGCAGGCGCCGGGCCGTGCGCCAGTGGCGGAGGATCATCCCGAGGCCTCCCGGAAGGCGCTGAAGCGCTTGAGCTCGACCAGCCGGTAGCCGGTGTACTGCCCCATGAGCATGATCAGCGCGACCACCACCAGATTCAGTTCGGGGAAGTTGAAGGTCAGGTGCTCGGCCAGCGGGCGGCTCATGAGCAGGTACGCGGCCAGCGCCACGACCAGACTGCCGGTGCCCTGGGTGAGGACCTCGCGGGCCCCCTCCTCCTCCCAGAGGATGGACATGCGCTCGATGGTCCAGGCGATGATGATGATCGGGAAAAAGGCCAGGGTCATGCCGGTGGCGAACCCGAGCTGATAGCCGAGCAGGCTCATCAGGCCAATCATGAAGACCACGATCACGATCACGGTGGCGATCCGGGCCACCAGCAGCAGGTTGAGCCGCGATAGGTAGCCGCGCAGCAGCAGGCCCAGGGCGACGATGCCCACGAAGCTGATCAGCCCGGCGACCAGCTCTGTCTGCAGGAAGGCCAGGGCGATGAGCACCGGCATGAACGTCCCCGAGGTACGGATGCCGACGATGATGCGCAGGAAGACGGTCACCAGCGCGCCCAGCGGGAGCAGCAGGAGCAGCTTGAAGGCGGTCTGCTGCTCGATGGGCAGCTGATGCACGCTGAGCACGCTCATCACGCCACCCCCCTCCTCCATCCGCGCCAGCTGCTCGGCCGGCACGTTCTGGCGGTTCATGGAGAAGGCCACGCGCGCATTCTGCCCGCCGAAGAGATCGATGAGCGAGGCCCCGCCCCGGTGCCAGAGCAGCACATCGTCGTCGATGCCCTGCTGCCCGGTCACCGGGTTGAAGGGTAGCCAGTGGTCGTCGACGAAGATCTCCACCATCTGCACCGGCGTCTGGTTGCGCCGCCCGTCCTCCAACTCCAGGGCCAGCGAGGTGCGCGCCGGGACGCCGGCGTGGTGGAGCAGCCGCTCGATGACCACGGCGCGATCGTAGTTGTCGAGGAGCAGGTCAGCGGCACCGTCCCGGCCGGTCCCGAAGGCGTAGATCAGCTGGCGCGCCAGACTCTGCGGACTGGCGGAGGTCTCCTGGGCACGCTCGAGGATCTGCTCCGCGGCGGTCTCCTCCGCACCGGACCAGGTCGGCGAGGCCGGTTCACCCGGTGCCTGGTCCACCGTCCGGTCGCGGTGGTCTGAGCCATCCGGGGTGGCGTGGACCTTGTAGTAGAGGGTCTGATCGCCCTCGGCCTCGGCGATGGTCCACTCGCCGCGGACCACGCCGTCCTGTTCGACGGTGGAGAAGCCGTAACCGGGGGAGGCGGTGTGCTCGAGCGAGAGTTCGAACCCCGGTGGACGGTCGGGGACGTTGAAACTGACCAGCACGGAGTCGCCCTGGGCCTCGAAGTCGATCCGCGCCTCGACCAGCCAGACCGGCTTCTGGGCACCGGGCAGGAACGGCACGCCGGTGTCGATGTAGCGCCACGCCGCGGTAGCGGTCCCGACAACGATCAGCAGCGCCACCAGCGCGAAGAAGAGCCTCCGGGCCGTCATGGTCGCTCCCCCGGCCCCCTCACGCAGTGGCGGGCCGCCCGGCCCGTCTACTCGTCCCCGTCATCGTCGTCCGCCTCCTGCTCGTCGCCATCCGTGTCGTTGTCTTGATCGTCCTTGTCGTCATCGTCCCCGTCCTCCCCCGGATCCTCGTCGTCTTCCTCGACAATTTCCTCGACATGGTCATCGGCATCGATGGCGTCGAGATCCTCGTCATCCGGGGTCACGGGTTCGGTGGCACGCTTCAGGCCGACGTCGACCACCGCCACATCGCGCAGCACATCGCGGCCGATCAGCACCGGGTAGGTCAGGTGGCTGCGGTCGGTCAGGGTGAACTCGGCCGTCTCCGAGAACCGGCCGATGGTCACGTGCAACTCCACGACCGGCCGTGACTCCCGCCCGGAGGCCTGAACGATGGTGGCGCTGCGCGCCTTGGGGCGCTCGATGGCGATCCGGCCATCGCCGTCCGGGTTGAGCATCTGGAAACGGACCCACGGCTCGCCATCCCGCTCGAATTCCTCGATCTCGCGGGCGTCCACCGACGAGGTGGAGGCACCGGTATCGATCCGGGCATCGAACAGCAGCCCCGGCGGATCCAGTTGCAGCTCCTCGATCTCGCCAAAGACGAGCATGCCGTCGGCACTGAGCTCCTGACCCGGGCGCAACTGATCGTCGGGACAGGCCGGCTCGTCCGAGCACTCGGGGTCGCCTGGATCGACGGGGCGCAGCGGCACCAGCCAGCGGTTCGCCGTCTGCGCCTCCATGGCGCCGGCGATGCGCGCCAGCTGCGCCTCGCGCGCCAGCTCACGGGATCGCTCCTGGGCCTCGGCCAGGGCCTCCAGACGCTCGTCGACGCTGTCGAAGCGCTGCTCGAAACGTTCCGTCTCGGCCTTCTCGATGAGCAGGTGATCCGGGGCCGTACAGCCGGCCAGCAACAGGGCGCCGCCCACCGCCAGCAGGGCGGCACGCGGCAGGTTGATCAGGGCCATACCCGTCGGACCTCTTCCGTCGCAGTTTCGTTCCCGAGCCCCTCGCACGCCTCGCAGAGGATCCGCGCGATGGCCGAAACCGCCTCCGGGTCGCAGGTCGGGCACTTGCGTCGTACGACCACGCCGGCATTCCACGCGGCGTCGCGCCAGCGCTCGCCCTCCGGGGCGGCGGGAAGGTCCGTGGGCAGGTCTTGCAGGAAAAGCTTCTGCTCAATCGCCTCGGCGCGGAGCTCGGCGGCGATCAGCTGCTTGCGAAGCTCGTGGTTGTCATCCGCCAGATCGCGGGGCGGATGCAGCTTAAGGTGGCGCCGCAGGGCCCGGAGCGGGTCGATGACCTCTCGATCCCACTCCTGGCCCCGGCGGATGGCACCTTCGGCACTGGAGACCCCGAGCCGCCCCCGCCCCTGCAGACCGCTCCAGACGGCGGCCAGCAGGAGCGAAATGGACAGCCCGTAGCGGGCCTGAAGCTTGAGGCAGGCGGCTTCGACGCCCGGCCTGGCGTAGATATCCTCGGCGAAGCGCCAAAGCCGCTCGGACTCATCCAGCAAACCCGTTGCCTCCAGCAGACCGGCCGCAGCCGGCTTACATACCCTTGACGGTCTGGACCATTTCGGAGACGACCTTCTGGGCGTCGCCGAAGACCATGCGGGTATTGTCGCGGAAGAACAGCTTGTTCTCCACACCGGAGAAGCCGGCCCCGCGACCACGCTTGACCACGAGAACCTGGTCGGCGTAGTCCACGTTGAGGATCGGCATGCCGTAGATGGCGCTGCCCTCGTCCTCCCGGGCGGCCGGGTTGACCACGTCGTTGGCGCCGATGATCAGCACCACGTCGGTGTCCTCGAACTCCTCGTTGATCTCATCCATGTCGTAGATCATGTCGTAGGGCACGCCGGCCTCGGCGAGGAGCACGTTCATGTGGCCCGGCATGCGGCCGGCCACCGGGTGGATGGCGAACTTGACGTCCACGTCGTGCTTTTGCAGCAGCTCGACCATCTCCCAGAGCTTATGCTGGGCCTGCGCCACGGCCAGGCCATAGCCCGGGACGATGATCACCCGGTCGGCGTACCCCATCATGTAGGCGCCGTCGGCGGGACCGACCTCCTTCATCTCGCCCTCGGCCTCCGACTCGGCGGCGGCCGGAGCGGCTCCGAAGCCGCTGAACAGGATGTTCAGCAGCGAACGGTTCATGGCCTTGGCCATGAGCAGGGTCAGCAGCATGCCGGCGGCGCCGACCACCGTACCGGCGATGATCAGCGCCAGGTTGCCCAGGACGTACCCCTTGAAGCCCACGGCCAGGCCGGTCAGGGCGTTGAACAGGGAGATGACCACGGGCATGTCGGCACCGCCGATGGGCACGGTGATGAAGATGCCCAGCGCCAGTGCGGCGATGAAGAACAGCAGAATCGGGAAGCCGGAGCCGGTATTGAACACCCAGATCGCCAGCAGCAGGGTCGCCGCGGCCAGAGCCACGTTCCACCACTGGTGGTTCTCGACCAGGGTCGACTTCTTCAGGCGATCATCCAGCTTGGCCCAGGCGATCATGGAGCCGGAGAAGGCCACCGAGCCGATCACCGCACCGAGCAGGCCGAGTGCCGCCGCGTCGGAGCCCATGGCCGCGGCCACCGAGCCCTCGTCCGCTCGCGCGCCCTGGAGCAGGGAGACCGCGGCGATGGCACCGGCGGAACCGCCACCGAGGCCGTTGTAGACCGCCACCATCTGCGGCATCTCGGTCATCTGCACCTTGAGCGCCGTGTACCAGGCGAAGGCGCCGCCAAGGACGATGGCGATCAGGATCAGGGAGATGTTCTCCATCCCCACGCTCGGGTGGGCGAAGGTGGCCACCGTGGCCACGACCATGCCGACACCGGCCCACATCACGCCCTTGCGCGCCGTCACCGGCGAGCTCATGGCCTTCAGGCCGAAGATGAACAGGATGGAGGCGACGAAGTAACTGAGTTGGACTACGACACTCATGTTCAGCCGTCCTCCTTCTTACTGCTCTTGAACATATCGAGCATCCGCTCGGTGACGACGTAGCCGCCGACGGCGTTGGCAGCGCCGAGCAGCACGGCGACAAAGCCGATGGCCTGCTCCAGCGGCGTCTCGGCGACGCCGAGGGCGACCATGGCGCCGACGACGACGATGCCGTGGATGAAGTTCGAGCCGGACATCAGCGGCGTGTGCAGGATGACCGGCACCCGGGTGATGACCTCGTAACCGGCCACCGCTGCGAGCATGAAGACATAGAGTGCGACGAACCCGCCGACCTCGATCATGACTTACCTCCTTCCAGGCGCTCCCGGGTGGCCCCGTGGCGAACCTGGCCGTCGTGGGTCAGACAGGTATCCGCGATCACCTGGTCGTCCCAGTTGAGAGTCAGGTCACCATCCTGAACCATCAGCGTCAGCAGGTTGTACAGGTTCTTGCTGTACATCTCGCTGGTGTGGACGGCGACGCTGGCGGGGAGATTCTTCGGCCCGACCACCAGAACCCCGTTGTGGGTGACGTCCTTGCCGGCCTTGGTGACCTCGCAGTTGCCGCCGGTCTCGGCGGCCATGTCGACAATCACCGTGCCACCGCCCATGCGCTCGACCGTCGCCTTGTCGATGATCTTCGGCGCCGGGCGGCCCGGGATGGCGGCCGTGGTCACCACCACATGGGCGTTGGCGACATGGTTGGCCAGCACCTCGGCCTGCTGTTGCTGCTCCTCGGCGGTGAGCTCGCGGGCATAGCCGCCCTCGCCCACGGCCGAGACCCCGGTGTCGATGAACTTGGCACCGAGCGACTCGACCTGTTCCTTGGTCTCGGGGCGCACGTCGTAGCCCTCGACCTGGGCGCCGAGGCGGCGGCAGGTGGCAATGGCCTGCAGGCCAGCCACACCGGCACCGACCACCACGGCCTTGGCCGGACGGATGGTCCCGGCGGCGGTGGTGAGCATCGGGAAGAAACGCGGGGAACGCTCGGCGGCGATCAGCGCGGCCTTATAGCCGGCGGCAGCCGCCTGGGAGGAGAGGGCGTCGATGGACTGGGCCCGGGTGATCCGCGGGACGAGCTCCATAGCGAAGGAGGTGACCTTCCGCTTGCACAGCGTCTGGATCCGCTCGTCGCCCTCGTGGGGCGTCAGGAAGCTGATGAGCACCGCTCCTTCCTTCACCTGGCCGGTCTCCTTGACGCTCAGCGGCTGCACGCTGAGCAGGACATCGGCCTCCTTGAGCAGCTCGTCACGGGACTGGACGATGCGAACACCGCCGGCTTCGTAATCGGCATCATCGAACCCGGCGCCCTCACCCGCTCCCGTCTCCAGGAGCAGCTCGACGCCGAGTTTGCCGAACTGCTTCAGGACCCCAGGGACGAGCGCGACACGCCGCTCGCCGGGCCGGGTCTCCTTCGGCACGGCAACCTTGATGGCCATGGTTTGATCCCCCGTTTGCGGCAGTTGTTAGCCGTTGGATTGTTCGTGACGACTGTCCGGACGGGCCTCGACCCGGGCCCGGATCACGGCGCACGGATACCGCCGCGCGCCCAGCCGAACGGGCAGATGCTAGCGAATCGGCCACGGGGTGTGAAGCGGTGCCGCGGTGCGGCAAAACCGCAACCCCGCCCACCGACTGTTGTCAAGAGGCGTGCCAACCGGCTATAAGAGGGCAAGCCCAATGCCTGACACGGGGGTGGGCAGTGCTCGAACATCGCATACTGCGAACCGATATATCCGGCATGCCGCTGGAGTGGGTCGGCTTCGAGGAGGCGGTCCGCTACTACCACCTCGGCCAGGTCGCCTACGCCTGCGGCAGTACACTCTACCGGGTCCGAGGCGGGTTCAACTCGGCCACCGGGCGACGATCGTACCTTGACCTGAACTCGATCATCGCCACCGAGGGAACCCGACAGGCATCGCTCAAGGGTCGACCGGGCTACACGCCCCCGCTCAACAATCCGACCCTGTTCCGCCGCGACGCCCACCTCTGCCTTTACTGCGGCAGGCGCTTCCGTTCCTCCGAACTCTCCCGCGATCACGTCACCCCGGTCAGCCGCGGCGGCGCCAACACCTGGAACAACGTGGTCACCGCCTGCAAGCGCTGCAACAACCACAAGAGCGACCGGACCCCGGAGGCCGCGGGCATGGAGTTGCTGGCGGTGCCATTCACGCCCACCCACGCCGAGTATGTCTACCTGCAGGGCCGGCGCATCCTTGCCGACCAGATGGAGTTCCTGCGCTCGCACTTCCCGCGGCGCAGCCCGCTGCGGGTGCGCGAGCCGTAGCCCAGCAGCGCCCTTCTCCGAGGCGGCCTATTCGGAGCGCTCGATGCGCCGGCGCTCCTCGTAGAGCAGGTAGTCCTGGAGCTGCGGCAGCCGGTGCTCGTCGCCGATGGCGTCCTCGCCACCGAGCACATGCCCCGCGCCTGGGTGACCGCCGCGGCCCCGGTCGATGAGCCAGTCCCAGGTCATCTGCCCCGGGTAGATCAGTCCGATATCGGCCCACGCCACCTCGGCCTCGTCCAGATCGCCCTCCGTGTAAGTGGCCACGATGTCGGCCTCCGGGGCGTCGCCCGCCTCCCCGGCCAGGGCAAGCGTGTGCGGCATCGAGACCCGGTGCCAGCGCTGCCCCACGCCCTCGTGGACGGCGAAGGCCACGTCGTAGACCTCACCGGGCTCCAGGGCGTGGCTGTCTGTGGGGTCCGGCGCCTCTAGCGAGCGGGTCAGGCGAACTCGCCAGGCGCCGTCCTCATAGCCACCGTCGGCCCGGATCGCCCCGCGGCTGCCGTCCGGCTCCTGCAGGAAACGCTGCGGCAGAACGTCCCCGTCCTCCCAGGGGTGGTCGGGGTCGAAATCGGTGGCGTGCCCCTCGCTCAGGTAGTAAAGGTCGTCCTGGTCGTAGTCACCCGCGAACAACCGCTCGCGGTCCAGGGCACGGAAGCCGGCCTCGTCGGGGTCGTACATCCAGCGCGGCTGCTCCGCCTGGTCGTCCCAGTTGTCGGTGAACATGCCGCGTCCCGCAGAGCTGTGGCGGTACTCGAGGACGTAGCCGTTGTCGGCGTAACCCAGGGGATGGGAGCGGTGGGCACGCCACTGCCACAGGTCGAGGAACTCACCGCGCTCGCGCATCGCCTCAAGCTCCGCCTCATCCCGCACGGCCGCCCAGTCGGCGGCGCCGTCACCGTCCTCGCGCGACTGGGGGATGTACTTGCGCACGTCCGAGCGCCCCAGGGTCTCGCCCAGGTGGGGGTGGGCCCGTACCTCGTCGGCCCCGGCGGCGCCGGTGAGCCCGCGCATACCCTCGTGGGCGGTCATGAATCCGCCGTAGCGGTCGAGCCCGACGTCCCCGTCGTCCAAGAGCATGGAGATGCGGTCCTCGTAGAGGCCGTGCTCGTCGGGTTCCGGACCCCCACTCCCGTAGCGGACCCACTCGCCACCGCTGCCGCGCCCCTCCACCTCGTAGACCCAGTACTGGTGATACCAGGACGGCGCCTCGGTGGCGAACTCGTAGCGGATCTGGATGGCCTCGTCGTTGTAGACGGCCCCCACCCGCAAGGTGCGCTCGAGCTCGCCGCGCGGCGGGATATAGACGTTACGCTGCGCATCCTCGGCCAGGGGCCGGTCCGGTTCCAGGCGGACGTCGAGCAGCGCCGAGGCCGCCCGCCACAGCCGCACGCTGTCGAACAGACCGCCCTCCAGCTCCACGTGGGCGAGACCAGCGCTGCGGTAGAGGTGGGCCTCCGGCGCCGCCGCCTCCAGTGCCTCGCTGTGGGAGAAGGGCACCACCCGGTCGTTGGTGCCGTGGACCAACAGCAGCTCCGGGTGGTAGTCCGACCAATCCCGACGGGACGGGTCCAGCTCCTCCAGGGCATCGCGGTAAGCGGCCGGGATCTGCTCCAAGTAGTCATCGAAGGCCTGGGGGTCGTCATTGGCGAGCAGATCCACCAGGGCGGCCGCCTCCTCGCCCAGCGCCGCGCGCTCGGCGCCGATGTCCGACTCTGGGTCATCCAGCCGGCGTTCGGCGATACGCTGCAGCCACTCCCGGTCATCCCCGTCCACCCGGCTGGCCAGTGCCTGGAGGAGAACCCAGCGGCTCTCCGCCCGTGGCGCTGGGTCATCCTGGGCGTCGGCCAAAGCGTCGTACCCGGTGGTGATGTAGCGCAGCCACGCCTCAAGATCGTAGTACCCACCGATCAGGGCGACGAACTCCACGCGCCGGCGCAGCTCGTCGTCGGCGGTGGCGAGCAGCACCGGACCGCTCATCAGGCTCAGGGTGCTCACCCCCAGGGGCAGCCCGCGACTCGCCTCGCGGTTGGCCATATGGCGGACCGCATCGGCGACGTCATCGCGATTCTCCGGCCCCCAGCGCAGCTCGCGCAGCCCCTCCACCTCGGGCACCAGGACCCGGTAGCCGACTCGGGTCAGGCTCTCGGCCATCTCCACCAGGCGCCGGTCGTCCTTGCCCTGCTCGGTCAGGCCGTGAATCAGCACCAGGTTGCCGCGGGCCTCGCCGTCCGGGCGGTAGAGATCCGCCTCGCGCTCGCCTTGGCCCTTGTCGTAGCGCACTGAAGTGCGCTCAGGGTCGCCGCCGCGATCCTGCAGGCGGGTCTCTTCGTGGCCCTCGGCGCTCAGATCGCCGAGCAGCAAGGCGGCCTCGTACTCCCGGTCGAGGGTGGCGCAACCGCCGGCGGACAGGGCCGCTGCGGCGCAGGCCAGGGTGGCGGATCGGGGGATTCGGGACACGGTGGCACCTCGCTGTGAACACCCGGAACGGGGTCCGGGACGGTTGAGTCGCAGCCGCCTATTCTGCACGTTGTCCGTCACGCATCCGACCCCTGAACCGCAGGAGCGCTGGCCATGGATCTGCAACAAACCATCGAGACCGCCATCACCGAGGCCACCGGCGAAGCCTTCGGCCCGGCCCGCCGGGGCGGCGCCGGGGGCGGCTGCATTAACGACGCCTTCACCCTCAGCGACGGGCACCGCCGCTTCTTCGTCAAGATCAACGATGCCGCCGGGGCCGAATTGTTCGAGACCGAGGCCGACGCCCTGCGCGAGCTGGCCGGCGCCGGGGCACTGCGGGTGCCGCGGCCGATCGCCGAGGGCGCTCACGGCGGACAGTACTTCCTGGTCCTCGAGCACATCGACCTCTCCGGCCGGGGCGATACCGCCGGCTACCGGCGCCTGGGCGAGGGGCTGGCCGCCCTGCACGGGGCCTGCGCCGCGGCCCACGGCTGGCACCGCGACAACTTCATCGGCGCGACACCGCAGCCCAACGGCTGGGACGAGGACTGGGTCCGGTTCTTCCGCGAGCGGCGGCTGCGCCACCAGCTGCGCCTGGCCGCCGAACGCGGCGCCGGGCGCCGGGTGGTCGACGCCGGGGAACGCCTGGCGGCGGGGCTGGGGGCACTGTTCCGGGACTACACGCCGGCCCCCTCGCTGCTCCACGGCGATCTGTGGGGCGGCAATGCCGCCTTCTCCGGCGACGGGGCGCCGGTGATCTACGACCCGGCCACCTACTACGGCGACCGCGAGACGGACCTGGCCATGAGCGAGCTATTCGGCGGTTTCCCGAGCGCCTTCCATGAGGGCTACGACGCCATCTGGCCGCGTGATCCCGGCTACGCGGTACGGCGCGACCTCTACCAGCTCTACCACGTGCTCAACCACTTCAACCTGTTCGGCGGCATGTACCTGAGCCAGTCGCAGCGGCTGATCGATCGGCTGCTGGCCGAGATCGGCGGCTGAGCCGCCACGGCGAGGCCGCTCACGCCCGCTCGCGGGAGCGCACCAGCGGCCGCGGCAGACCGCGCCCACTCCAGGCCAGCACGGTGCGCATGGCCCAGTCGCGCTCGGCGGCGTAGTTGGTCAGCCCGGCCAGGCGACGCACCTGGCGGCGGCTGATCTTCACCTCGTCGCCGGACTTGAAGCCGGGGTGCCGGCGGATCTGCCGCAGCGTGGCCAACGACATGGTCGCCGCCCAGGCACAAAAACGCCGGATGCCCGGCTGTGTGGGCGGGATGCGCAGGATATAGGCACGCGCCGCCTCCATGTGCTCGACCCCGATCTCGACCATGCGGCCGATGCCGCGGTGGAACCCCGGGTCCTCGCTCCAGTCGGCATCGGGCCCCAGGCTGCAGCCGGATTCGGTGAAGATCTCCCGCGGCAGCCAACAGACGCCGCGCTGGCGATCGGCCCAGACATCCTTGATGACGTTGGTCGCCTGCAGCCCCAGACCGAAGCGCCGCCCCAGGTCCATCATCTCATCCCGGTTGGGGTCGAAGCCCTCGACCTCGAGGATGAACAGGTCGGTGAGCATCTCGCCGACCACCCCGGCGACGTAGTAGCAGTACTCCTCGAACTGCGCCCGGTCGGTCAGCCCCACCGGTGAGCGCAGGCGCTGGAAGCGGGCCATGCCCTCGCCCATAACCGAGACACAGCGGATCACCGGCCCCTGGTGCGCCTCGGGCAAGCCACCGGTAACGGCGAGCACCCGCGGCAGCGCGACCACCAGGTCGCGCTCGGCCGGCGGCGTGTCCCAGTCGAGTGCGCGCTCGATCTGCCCGGCAAGCCGCGCCGGGTCGCGGGCACCGTGGAGCGCCTCCTTGAGCCCGAGCATGAGGTCGTGCTTGGCTTCGGCGTCCGCCGACGAGTGGTCCTCGATGGTGTCGGCCACCCGGCACAGCAGATAGGCATTGGTGACGGTATCGCGCAGCACTTCGGGCAGCTGCGGGATGGTCAGCGCAAAGGTGCGCGAGACGCCGGGCAGCGCGGCCTCCTGATAGGCGCGGTTCACCGCCCAGCGGTACGCCCTGTAGCGGTCACTCGTGGCTGAAGTGGAATGCATCGTAGAAGAGTCGCTCCGGGTTCAGTCCGTGCTCGAGAAAGGCCGCCCGAGCAGCCTCGGTCATCGGCGGCGGACCGCTCATGTAGACATCGAAGCCCGAGAGATCCGGGTGATCGTGCACCACCGCCTCGTGCACCCAGCCGACCCGCCCGTCCCACGCGTCCTCGGCGCCGGGCTCGGAAAGCACCGGGGTGTAATCCACACCGGGATAGGTCTCGGCCCAGCGGCGGGCCAGGTCGTCCAGGTAGAGTCCGGCGCGTTCGCGGGTGCCCCAGTAGAGGTGAAACCGGCGCCGATCGCCGCGGGCCAGGGCGTGCTCGACGATCCCCTTGAGCGGCCCGAAACCGGTCCCTCCGCCGACGAGCAACGCCGGCCGGTCGCTCTCCTCGCGCAGGTAGAGCTGACCGAGCGGCCCCTCGATGCGCAGCAGCTCGCCCTCGCGCATCCGCTGGAAGACGTGATCGGTGAACCGTCCGCCGGGGATGTGGCGGATGTGCAGCTCCAGATGGTCATCCTCCAACGGCGAGCTGGCCAGAGAGAAGGCCCGTCGCTCGCCGTCAGCGAGCAGGACGTCGATATACTGCCCCGGCCGGAAGGGCAGACGCTTGCCCTCGGGCAGACGCAGGAAGAGACGGCAGACCGAGGGCGCCAGGTGCTCAATGCGCGCCACCCGCGCCGGCAGGATGCGCGGCGGCGCCGCGGCGTCGCCCAGGGGCTCCAGGTCCACGGCCAGGTCGCTGGCGGGGCGGGCCTGGCAGAGCAGGGCCAGGCCGGCGGCACGCTCGGCATCATCCAGCGCCTTGGGCTGACCCGGCGGGTAGCTGATCTCGCCGGCACGCACCGGCGCACGGCACGTCCCGCAGACGCCGTTGCGACAGCCATAGGGCAGCGAGACGCCCTGGCGCAGGGCGGCGTCGAGCACCGCCTCGTCGGGCTCGGCACCGATCTCGGTGCCGTCACTAAAGCGCACGGTGTAGGTCATGACCCTCTGCCTGGTTCGTGGGCGGCCGCTGCCGCGTCAATCAAGACCGAGTTCCGCCCAATAGGCGTCCACCCGGGCCCGGGTGGCCTCATCCATGGTGGCCGGTGTGCCCCAGGTGCGGTCGGTCTCCCCGGGCCACTTATTGGTGGCGTCGAGCCCCATTTTCGACCCCAGCCCCGAGACGGGGGAAGCGAAATCGAGGTAGTCGATAGGGCTGTGGTCGATGAAGGTGGCGTCGCGCCGCGGGTCGCTGCGGGTGGTCAGCGCCCAGATCACCGCCTTCCAGTCGCGGGCGTCCACGTCGTCATCGGTGACGATGATGAACTTGGTATACATGAACTGGCGCAGGAACGACCAGACCCCGAGGAGGACGCGCTTGGCGTGCCCGGGGTACTGTTTGCGGATCGTGACCACCGCCAGGCGGTAGGAGCAGCCCTCCGGCGGCAGGTAGAAGTCGACGATCTCCGGGAACTGCTTGCGCAGGATGGGCACGAAGACCTCGTTGAGCGCCTCGCCGAGCACCGCCGGCTCGTCCGGGGGCCGTCCGGTGTAGGTGGAGTGGTAGATCGGCGCCGCCCGGTGGGTGATCCGGTCGATGGTGAACACCGGGAAGGTCTCGGTCTCGTTGTAGTAACCGGTATGGTCGGCGAACGGGCCCTCTTCGGCAGTGTCCCCGGGGTGGATGTGGCCCTCGAGCACCACCTCGGCCGAGGCGGGCACCTGGAGCGACGACCCCTTGCAGGTCACCAGCTCGGTCTTCGAGCCGCGCAGCAGACCGGCGAAGGCGTACTCGCTGATGGCATCGGGCACCGGCGTGACGGCGCCGAGGATGGTGGCCGGATCCGCCCCCAGGGCCACCGCCACCGGGAAGGGCTCGCCGGGGTGGTGGCGCTGATGCTCGGCGAAATCCAGGGCCCCACCCCGGTGGGCGAGCCAGCGCATGATGACCCGGTTGCGGCCGATCACCTGCTGGCGGTAGATGCCCAGGTTCTGCCGCTCCTTCTCCGGGCCACGGGTGATCACCAGGGCCCAGGTGATCAGCGGACCGGCATCGCCGGGCCAGCAGGTCTGGATCGGCCAGCGCGACAGATCCACGTCCTCGCCCTCGATCACCCGCTCCTGGCACGGCGCCTTGCGCACCGTCTTCGGCGACATGTCCAGCACCCGGCGGAAGACTGGCAGCTGCCGCCAGGCATCGCGCATCCCCGTGGGCGGCTCGGGCTGGCGCAGGAAGGCCAGCAGCTCGCCGATCTCGCGCAGCGCGGCAACATCCTCGGCGCCCATGCCGAGGGCCACCCGGTGCGGCGTGCCAAAGAGGTTGCCGAGCACCGGCGTGTCGTAGCCGCGCGGGCGTTCGAAGAGCAACGCCGGGCCGCCGGCACGCAGGGTCCGGTCGCAGACCTCGGTCATCTCCAGATGCGGGTCCACCGGGTGGCGGATACGCTTGAGCTCGCCCCGGGCCTCGAGGTGCTGGAGGAACTCGCGCAGGTCGCGGTACTTCATACCGGGCTCCCGCCCTCGCCCCCCGCCAGCAGCGCGGGGTCGAACTCGGCGACCACCGGGGCGTGATCCGAGGGACGCTCCCAGCGGCGCGGCTCGACGTCGACCCCGGACGCGGTGCAGGCCCGCGCCAAGGCGCTGCTGGCCAGGATGAGGTCGATGCGCAGGCCTCGGTTGCGCTTGAAACTATTGACCCGGTAGTCCCACCAGGAGAATTGCGCCTCGGGCTGCTCAAACAGCCGGAAAGTATCCACCAGCCCCAAGTCGAGCACCCCCTGCAGCGCCTCGCGCTCGGGCGGGCTGAACAGCACCTTGCCCTCCCACTCGGCGGGGTCGTGGACATCCGCCGGCTCTGGGGCGATGTTGAAATCGCCCAGCACCACCACCTGCTCGTGGACCGCCAGCTCCTGGGCCACCCAGTGGTGCAGGGCCTCCAGCCAGCGCAGCTTGTAGTCGTACTTCTCCGAGCCCACCTCCTGGCCGTTGGGCACGTAGAGATTGATCAGCCGCACCCCGTCCACGGTACAGGCGAGCACCCGGCGCTGGGCATCGGCGAAGCCGGGCAGATCCGTCACCACCTCCTCCGGCGTGCTGCGGGCAAGCACGGCCACCCCGTTGTAGGTTCGCTGGCCGGCGAAACACGCCTGGTAACCGGCCTCCTGCAACGCCGTGAGCGGGAACTGGTCGTCGGGGACCTTGGTCTCCTGCAGGGCGATCACCGACGGTGCGGCACTCTGCGCCCACGCCTTGACCTGAGGCAGGCGGACCTTCAGGGAGTTCACGTTCCACGAGGCGATCTTCACCGGGGTCTCCTTCTTCGGCGGTCGCCCCCAGCTTAACGGCTCGCCGGCGCCGCCACGAGTCCGCCGGGGGCTTGCCGGCAGCCGGCGCGGCCGGGAAACTGACCGGGTCCACGCCGACAGCAGGGCACGCCCATGGAATACCGTCCACTCGGCCACACCGATCTGCGCGTCAGCAGCATCTGCCTCGGGACCATGACCTGGGGCGAGCAGAACACCGAGGCCGAGGCCCACGCGCAGCTCGACCTCGCCACCGAGCGTGGGGTCAACTTCATCGACGCCGCGGAGATGTACCCGGTGCCACCGCGCACCGAGACCGCCGGGCGCACCGAGGCGTATCTGGGCAGCTGGCTGGCCCGCCAGCCTCGCCGCGAGGACCTGGTCATCGCCACCAAGATCGCCGGCCCCGGGCTCGACTCGATCCGCGACGGACAGCGCGCCTACACCGCCGAGCAGCTCCGGGAGGCGGTGGACGGCTCGCTGCGGCGGCTGCAGACCGACTACATCGATCTCTACCAGCTTCACTGGCCCGAGCGCCGCGCCAACTTCTTCGGGCGACTCGACTATCCCTGCCCTGAGGAAGAAGGCGAGGACGAGCGGGCGCGCATCCGGCGCACCCTGGAGGCGCTGGGCGAGCTGGTGGCCGCCGGGCGGATCCGCGCCATCGGCCTGTCCAACGAGACGCCCTGGGGGGCGATGCGCTTCATCGCCGAGGCCGAACGCCTGGGCCTGCCGCGCATCGTCTCCATCCAGAACCCGTACAGCCTGCTCAACCGCAGCTACGAGGTGGGCCTCGCTGAGGTCAGCCACCGCGAGCGCTGCGGCCTGCTGGCCTACTCGCCGCTGGGCTTCGGTGTGCTCAGCGGCAAGTACCTGGACGGGCAGCGCCCCGCCGCGGCCCGGCTGACCCTCTACGAGCGCTTTCAGCGCTACACCGGCGAGCGGGGCGTGACAGCCACCCGGGCCTACGTCGAGCTGGCCCGTGAGCACGATCTCGACCCGGCGCAGATGGCCATCGCCTTCGCCACCCAACGGCCCTTCTGCACCAGCACAATCATCGGCGCCACGACCCAGGCGCAGCTGGCCGACAACCTGGCCGCGGCCGATCTGACCCTGCCCGAGGCGGTGCATGACGGCATCGAGGCGATCCACGCCGCCAACCCCAACCCGTGCCCGTAAACCGGGGGCCGGCGGCGTGACTTGGCCCTGCCGGATCCCGCACCCCTGGCGCGTGGACGCCGCTGAAGGAGCGCGGATCCAACGCCAGCTGCACCAGCGGGTGCGGCTGGCCAACGACCTGCCGCCGGTAGTGAACGTTGCCGGGGTCGACGTCGGCTTCCGCGACGGCGGGGCCACCGCCTGCGCCGCCGTGGCCCGTTACAGCTGGCCGGGGTTCGAGCTGCAGGAAAGCCGGCAGGCCCGCCGCCCGGTGGAGATGCCGTACCGCCCGGGGCTGCTCTCGTTCCGGGAGCTGCCCGCCATCCTCGACGCTCTGGCTGGGCTGGAAACACTGCCCGAGCTGCTGCTCTGCGACGGCCAAGGCGTCGCCCACCCGCGCCGGCTCGGCATCGCCGCTCACCTGGGCGTCCTGCTCGAGCGACCGAGCATCGGCGTCGGCAAATCGCGACTGATCGGCTCGCACGCCGCGGTCGCCGAGGCGCGCGGTGCCAAGACACCGCTGTACGACGGCCAGGAGCGCATCGGCACGGTGCTGCGCACCCGTGCACGGGTGCGGCCGGTATACGTCTCGCCCGGTCACCGCCTAGACTACGACACGGCAGCGGCCTGGGTGATGGCCTGCTGCACCCGCTACCGCCTCCCGGAGCCGATCCGCACCGCCGATCGGCTGGCCTCGCGCGGCGGCTGACGGAAACCAAGGAGTTCTCATGAATCTCGAGAAGGTCGTCTTCGGCTTCTTCATCCTGCTGGCGCTGACCCTGAACTTCGGGTTCGTCTACGGGACGATCGACAACCCGGACCACCACGCCGCCTGGGAGCTGTTCGCCGCCATCGTGGTCAACCTGATCGCCACGGTGCTCAAGTTCGGCGAACGCACGCAGATCGGCGCCATCCTCCTGGCGGCAAGCCTGGTCGCCGACCTGCAGCTGATTGCCGCCGCCGTGCTCTGGGGTGTGGCGGTCTACGGCACCGGCGTGGGCCTGACCGACATGACCATGGCCAGCATCGTCTCCCTAGCCAGCGGTGCGCTGGTGGCCAACGTGGTCTCGGTGACCCTGCTGATCATCGAGACGGTGAAGATCCACCGCTAGGCGCAGGACCGATCCATGGGCAACGCCGCCTTCTACATGGTGCTGCGCCGCATGCGCGGCCCGCTGCTGATGCTCATCGGCAGCTATGCGCTGGGCATCCTGGTGCTCATGGCCATCCCCGGCGAGCACCCGGACGGCGAGCCGTGGCGGATGAACTTCATCGACGCCCTCTACTTCCTGACCTACACGGCGCCGACCATCGGCTTCGGCGAGTATCCGCACGAGTTCAACTACGCGCAGCGCTTCGGGTACATGCTGGCCATCTACCCGCCGGTGATCGCCTGGTTCTACGCCATCGTGACCATCGTCGGGCTGATCCAGGATCCGATCTTCCGCCGCACGGTGGAGGCCGGGCGCTTCCGGCGCCGGGTGCGGCGTCTCGCCGACCCGTTCTGGATCATCTGCGGCTACGGCGACACCGGCTCGCTGCTGGTCCGCTCGCTCACCGAGCGGGGCTGGGAGGCCACCGTGCTCGATGTCGACCCCGACCGCATCGCCGATCTGGAGACCCGCGACCTGCGGCTTTTCGTGCCCGGCTGGCAGGCCGACGCCAACGTCACCGAGAACCTGCGCGCCGCCGGGCTCGATCACCCACAGTGCGCCGGCGTGCTGGCGGTGACCAACGACGACCACACCAACCTGCAGATCGCCATCACGGTGCGGCTCCTGCACCCGGAGCAGCGCGTCATCTGCCGCGCCGAGAACCGCGCCACGGCGGACAACATGGCCTCGTTCGGCACCGACTACGTCGTCGACCCGTTCTCCTCGTTCGCCGACCGCCTGGCGCTGGCGATCACCAAGCCGGAGATGCACCGGGTCTATGAGTGGCTCTCGGGGATGCCCAACACGCCCCTCTTTGAGCCGCCCCGCCCCCCCTCGGGCCGGTGGCTGATCTGTGGCTACGGGCGCTTCGGCAAGGCGGTCTGCCGGCGGCTCGACAAGGTCAACGTGCCCTACACCGTTATCGAGCGGACCCCGGAGCAGACCGGCGCCCCGGAGGGCACCATCTACGGCAAGGGGACCGAGGCGGTGACCCTGCGTGAGGCCGGCGTCGAGCAGGCCGAGGCGGTGCTCGCCGGCACCGACGACGATGCCGACAACCTCTCCATCGTCATGACCGCGCGGGACATCAAGCCGGACCTCTACCTCGCCGCCCGCGAGAACCAGATGGCCCATCGGCCGCTGTTCAAGGCGGCGCAGCTGCAAATGCCGGTGGAACCGAGCTACCTGATCGCCACGCGCATGCTGAGCCTGATCACGGCACCGCTGCTGCCGGAATTCCTGCGCATCGCACGCGGGTTCGACCGCAGCTGGCACGCCGCGGTGGCCCGACGCATCCGCGAGGTCAGTGGTGGCCGGGTTCCGGAGATCTGGACCCTGGAGGTGAGCGAGCGCCGCAGCCCGGCGATCCTTGAACTCCGTCACGAGGGCGCCGAGGTGGCCATCGGCGACATCCTGGCTGACCCCCAGCAGAGCGGCCAGGGCATGAACACCGTGGCGCTGCTGTTGGTCCGCCCGGAGGCCGTGGTCCCCCTGCCCGATCTGCAGGTGCCGCTGGAACCGGGGGACCGGCTGCTGTGCTGCGGGACCACCGAGGCGCGCGCGCAGCTGCGCTGGACCCTGTTCCACCGCAACACGCTGCGCTATCTGACCACCGGCGAGCAGCGCCCCGACGGCTCCATCTGGCGCTGGCTGGGGGAGCGCCGGTGAGCGAGGAGGCAACCCCCACCGCACCGGCCGAGCGCAACGGCTACGCCGGGCTGCGGGTCTATCTGCACCCGCGGGTCATCGCCATGGCCTTCCTCGGCTTCTCGGCGGGGCTGCCGCTGCTACTGGTCGGCGGCACGTTCACCGCGTGGCTCCAGGACATGGGCGTCGAGCTGGCCGCCATCGGCTTTCTCAGCTGGGTGGGGATCGCCCACAGCATCAAGGTGGTCTGGGCGCCCTTCGTCGATCGCCTCACCCTGCCGGTGCTCGGCCCCTGGATGGGGAGGCGCCGCTCCTGGATGCTGCTCGCGCAGCTGATCGTGGCCAGCTCACTGCTCGGTATGGCACTGACCGACCCCACCGAGTACCTGGGCCTGGTGGCCGTGTTCGCCGTCGCCGCCGCCTTCGGCTCGGCCACCCAGGACGTGGCCATCGACGCCTACCGCGTCGAGGCCGCCGCCCGCCATCGGCAGGCGGCCATGGCGGCCACCTATGTCTTCGGCTACCGCATCGCCCTGCTCGCCGCCGGGGCCGGAGCGTTGCACCTGGCCGCCTGGGGCAACTGGACCCTGGCGTACAGCGGCATGGCGCTGCTCATGGGCGTGGGCCTGACCACAACGCTGCTCATCCGCGAGCCGCAGGTGGCCGTCAGCCGCGACACGCGGCAATTGGAGCAGCGGGTCGTCGACTACCTGGAGCGGACCCCGCACCGGGGCCTGCGCCGGCGGATTACGGCCTGGCTGATCGGCGCCGTGCTCTGCCCCTTCGCCGATTTCTTCAAGCGCTTCGGCCTCCCGGTGGCCATCATCATCCTGCTGTTCGTCGCCACCTTCCGCGTCAGCGACATCGTCATGGGCGTGATGGCCAACCCGTTCTACCTGGACCTGGGCTTTACCAAGGACCAGATCGCCAACATCGCGGCGGCCTTCGGCCTCGCCATGACCCTTTTCGGCGCCGCCCTCGGCGGCGTCATGGTCAGCCGCGTGGGCATCGCGCCGATGCTCATCGCCACCGCCATCCTGGCGCCACTGACCAACCTCACCTTCTCGTGGCTGGCGACACTGGGTCCGGAGATCCACGGCCTGATCGCGGCCATCGTGGCCGACAACGTCACTGGCGGTATGGCGATCGCGGTCTTCCTCGCCTACCTGGCGAGCCTGACCAACACCGCCTATACGGCCACACAGTACGCGCTGTTCAGCTCGCTGATGACGTTGCCGGGTCAGTTCCTCGGCGGTTTCACCGGGGTCGTCGCCGAGCAGGTGGGCTGGGTCCACTTCTTCATGATCTCTGCCGCCGCCGGGCTCCCGGCGATTGCCCTGGCCCTGGTCCTGCTGCGCTACGCCCACCCGGACCGCATCCACCGACCGGGGCGCGACGGCGTAGAGACACCCTTGCAATAGCGCTAACATATCCCCGGCCGCGCGCGCCGGGCGTGCGGTGCATCCACCCCTGCAAACAGACGAGTCGTGACCCCATGGCCCAACAGAGCAAGCATTGCAACGTGCTGATCCTCGGCTCCGGCCCGGCCGGCTACACCGCGGCCATCTACGCCGCGCGGGCCAATCTCGATCCGGTCCTGGTCACCGGCATGGAGATGGGCGGCCAGCTGACCACCACCACGGAGGTCGACAACTGGCCCGGCGAGCCGGAAGGCATTCAGGGTCCGGAACTCATGGACCGCATGCGCCGCCAGGCCGAGCGCTTCAACACCGAGATCATCTTCGACCACATCCACACCGCAAGCGTGGCCGGGCAGCCGATCACCCTGGAGGGCGACCAGCATCGCTACACCTGCGACGCGCTGATCATCGCCACCGGGGCGAGCGCCAAGTACCTCGGCCTGGCGTCCGAGAAGCAATTCATGGGCAAGGGCGTGTCGGCGTGCGCCACCTGCGACGGCTTCTTCTACCGCAATCAGCCGGTTGCGGTGGTCGGCGGCGGCAACACCGCCGTCCAGGAGGCGCTGTACCTGGCGAACATCTGCTCCCACGTCACCCTGGTGCACCGACGCAACAACCTGCGCGCCGAGAAGATCCTCCAGCGCCAGCTCATGGAGAGGGTCGAGCAGGGGCGCGTCGATATCTGCTGGAACCGGGCCCTGGAGGAGGTCGTCGGTGACGACAGCGGCGTGAACGGCGTGCGCCTGCGCCATACGGAAAGCGGCGAGATCGCTGAACGCGAGGTCTCGGGCGTCTTCATCGCCATCGGCCACTCCCCCAATACCGGGCTGTTCGAGGGTCAGCTGGCCATGTCCGGCGGCTACATCCGGGTCAACAGCGGCCTGGACGGCAACGCCACGGCGACGAGCGTCCCGGGTGTGTTCGCCGCCGGCGACGTCTGCGACCACGTCTATCGCCAAGCGGTCACCTCGGCCGGCACCGGCTGCATGGCCGCGCTGGACGTGGAGCGTTACCTGGAGCGGCTCGCCCATTCTTGATTGGCCCCGGGGGCTGATTGAGAATAGAGCCCGTTTGTCACAGGCGCCGGGACCGCGGCCAAAAGCCGGACCGGCCACGCGCCGCCGAAAGGAAATCCAGCGGGAGGAGCCATGAGCCAACAAATCCAGTACCCCGAGGGCGGCCAGAAGATCACCGTCGGGTCCGACGGCCGACTTCAGGTCCCGGACAACCCGATCATCGGTTACGTCGAGGGCGACGGCATCGGGCCCGATATCAACCGCGCCTGCATGCGCATCTGGGACGCCGCGGTCGAGAAGGCCTACGGCGGGCGGCGCAAGATCCACTGGGCCGAGCTGTACATGGGCGAGAAAGCCGCCGCCCTGTACTACGGCAACTACTTCCCCGATGAGACCAAGGCCGCCCTGAAGGACGTACTCATCTCCATCAAGGGGCCCCTGACCACGCCGGTGGGCGGCGGCTTCCGGTCGCTGAACGTCTCCCTGCGCCAGGAGCTCGATCTGTACGCCTGCGTCCGCCCGGTGCGCCACTACGCCGGTGTCCCCTCGCCGCTGCAGCGCCCCGAGGACATCGACGTGGTGATCTTCCGCGAGAACACCGAGGACGTCTACGCGGGGATCGAGTACCAGGCCGGCAGCGCCGACAACGAGAAGGTCGCCCGCTTCCTGCGCGAGGAGATGGGCGAGACGTTCTTCGACGGCGCCGGTCTCGGCGTCAAGCCGATCAGCCCGTTCGGGACCAAGCGCCTGGTGCGCAAGGCGATCGAGTACGCCATCGAGCATAACCGCGAGAGCGTCACCCTGGTGCACAAGGGCAACATCATGAAGTACACCGAGGGGGCTTTCCGCACCTGGGGCTACGAGGTCGCCCGCGAGGAGTTCCCGGACCAGACCATCACCGAGGAGGAGCTCTACGCCACCTACGGCGGCAAGCGCCCCGAGGGCAAGATCGTCATCAAGGACCGCATCGCGGACATCATGTTCCAGCTCATGCTGCTGCGGCCCAACGAGTTCGACGTCCTCGCCACCATGAACCTCAACGGCGACTACCTCTCGGACGCCATCGCCGCCGAGGTCGGTGGCGTGGGCATCGCGCCGGGCGCCAACATGTCCGACAACGTGGCGGTATTCGAGGCCACCCACGGCACCGCGCCGAAGTACGCCAACCAGGACAAGGTCAATCCCGGCTCGCTGCTGTTCTCGGGCGTCATGCTGCTCGAGCACATCGGCTGGAGCGAGGCAGCCGACCTGATCCGCGCCGCCTACGAGAAGGTGGTCGGCGCCGGGATCGTCACCTACGACTTCGCCCGCTCGCTGCAGGGCGCCACCGAGGTGAAGACCAGCCAGTTCGCCGACGCGCTGATCGATCAGATGCACGGCACCATCGACATCGACCGCATCCAGCGCGAGCGCGAGGAGGCGATCGAGGCCGAGCGCCAGGCCCGTGAGCAGCGCCGGGTGGTCGCGCCACTCGAGGAGATGGTCGCCTCGGGCCGGGTGCCGCACACGGTGGCCGACCTCATGAACCCGAACCTGGTCACCATGTCCGGCGATACCAGCGTCGAGGACGCCATGCACCTGATGCGCGAGCGGCGGATCTCCTCGGTGGTGGTCCAGCCCGCGCCGGACGAGGCCGACGGCATGGGCATCATGACCCAGCGCGACGTCATCAGCCGGGTGGTCTCGGCCACCAAGCAACCGAGCCAGGTACGCATCTCTGAGGTGGCTACGCGGCCGCTGATCACCGTACCCGAGGACACCTCGCTGCTCGACTGCGCCGAGCGCATGGGCGCGGAGAACATCCGGCGCATGGTGGTCATCGACACCCAGGGCCGGCCGATCGGGATCATCTCCGATACCGACATCTTCGCCAGCGTCGAGCAGTTCGGGCTGCCCGAGTAGGCCGAGTGACCACGCAACCACCCCAAGCAGGCGGGGCGCAACGGCATGGAAGAGCATCAGGATAGCGACAGCGCCCTGCGCGAAGACATCCGGGACCTCGGCGAGTTGCTCGGTGCCACCCTGCGCGAGCAGGGCGGCGCCGAGCTCTACGAGACCGTCGAGCGCGTCCGGGTGCTGGCCAAGACGGCCCGCGCCGGGGACGACGAAGCTGCGCAGGAGCTCGAACGGACCCTGTCGGGACTGCCGCCCGAACAGGTCACCCCGGTGGCCCGGGCCTTCTCGCAGTTCCTGAACCTGGCCAACATCGCCGAGCAGCATCACCGGGTGCGGCGCAGCCGCGAGTGGGCCCGTACCCCCGAGGCCCGACCGCTGTTCGGCTCCCTGGCCGAGACCGTCCCCCGACTGGCCGCCGACATGGAGCCCGAGCAGCTCCACGAGGCCATCTGCAGCATGGACATCAACCTGGTGTTCACCGCGCACCCGACCGAGGTGCAGCGGCGGACCATGCTGCAGAAGTACAACCGCATCGCCGGGCTGCTGGACAACCGCGACCGCTTCGGCCAGACGCCCACGGAGGTGGCCGAGACGCGGCTGGCGCTCAAGCGCGAGATCACCGCAGCCTGGCACAGCGACGAGATCCGCCGCCGCCGCCCCACCCCGCAGGACGAGGCCCGCTGGGGTCTAGCGGTGGTCGAGCAGACACTCTGGGACGCCGTGCCGCGCTACCTGCGCAGCCTTGATCACACCCTGCGCGAGCACACCGGCCGCCCGCTGCCCCTGGACTGCGCGCCGATCACCTTCGGCTCGTGGATGGGCGGCGACCGCGACGGCAACCCCAACGTCACCCACCGGGTCACCCGGGACGTGGCCATCCTCTCGCGCTGGATGGCCGCCTACCTCTACGAGCGGGACATCCAGCGGCTGGTCTCCACCCTGTCGCTGCAGGTCTGCGACGATGAGCTGCGCGAGGAGGTCGGCGGCGAGGCGTGGGAGCCGTACCGGGTGGTGCTCAAGCGGCTCCGGGCGCGGCTGCGCCAGACCATGCGCTGGGCCGAGGCCAAGCTCCAGGGCGGTCGCCCCCCGGAGAGCGACATCCTCTCCGACGTCGAGGACCTGCGTCAGCCGCTGCTGCGCTGCTACTACTCGCTGCAGCGCGTCGGCGCCGGGGTGGTCGCCGAGGGCGAGCTGCTCGATACCATCCGCCGGGTGAGCTGTTTCGGGCTCACCCTGATGCCCATGGACATCCGCCAGCACGCGGAGCGCCACACCGCGGTGCTCGACGCCATCACCCGCGCCGTGGGGCTGGGCAGCTACGCCGAGTGGGACGAGCCAACCCGCCAGCAGTGGCTCTTCCAGGAACTCTCCCACCGCCGCCCGCTGATCCCGCTGGACTTCAAGCCGGAGCGCGAGGTCCAGGAGGTGCTCGACACCATCCGCATGCTCGAGGAGATCGGCCCCGACGCGGTGGGGGCGTACATCGTCTCCCACGCCGCGAAGCCCTCCGACATCCTCGCCGTGGAGCTGCTGCAGAAGGAGTGCGGTCTCACCCACCCCACCCGGGTGGTGCCGCTGTTCGAGACCCGCGACACGCTGGCCGAGGCGGCCGACACCATGGAGGTGCTCTTCGAGAGCGACTGGTACCGCCAGCGCATCGCCGGCCGCCAGGAGATCATGATCGGCTACTCCGACTCCACCAAGGACGCCGGTCACCTGACTTCCACGTGGACGCTCTACCAGGCCCAGGAGCAGCTGGTCGCCCTATCCCGCCGGCAGCGTATCGATCTGACCCTGTTCCACGGGCGCGGCGGCAGCATTGGCCGTGGCGGCGGCCCGACCCACGCCGCCATCCTGGCCCAGCCGCCGGGCTCCGTGGACGGGACGCTGCGCGTCACCGAGCAGGGCGAGGTGATGCAGGCCAAGTTTGGACTGCCCGGGATCGCCCTGCGCAACCTGGAGCTCTACACCACCTCGGTGCTCGAGGCGACGGTCCGCCCGCCGGAACCACCGCCGCAGCGCTGGCGCGAGATCCTAGACCGGCTCAGCGCCCGGGCCATGGCGGCCTATCGCGACACGGTCAAGGAGCGCCCGGAGTTCATGGACTATTTCCGGGCGGCCACCCCCATCGACGAGATCTCGCGGCTGACCATCGGCAGCCGCCCGGCCAAGCGCTCGCCGGATCAGATGACCGTGGACAGCCTGCGCGCCATCCCCTGGGTCTTCGCCTGGACCCAGACCCGGCTGATGCTCCCGGCCTGGCTGGGTGTTGGCGAGGCGCTCGAAGAGGCCATCGAAGAGGGGCTAACCGAAGAACTACAGGAGATGTTCGCCCACTGGCCCTTCTTCGAGGCCTTCCTCGACATGGTCGAGATGGTCGTGGCCAAGGCCGAACCCGGCGTCAACCGACTCTACGAGCACGCCCTGGTCCCCGAGGAGCTGCGCGGGGTGGGCGACGAGCTGCGCGAGCGCTTCGCCCGCACCCGCGACGCCGTGCTGACCGTCACCGGGCACGAGCAGCCGCTGTCGGACTTCCCGGTGGTCAAACGCGCTGTGGAGGTCCGCAACCCCTACGTCGACCCGCTCAACCTGTTGCAGGTCGAGCTGCTGCGTCGTTCCCGGATGTGCGAGGACGACTCCCTGCGCCGCGGCCTGCAGGTGGTCATCAACGGGATCGCGGCGGGCATGCGCAACACGGGATAGACCGCCATGTACGATTACCAGGAAGAGTTCATCCGCTTCGCCCTCGACCGCGGGGTGCTGCGCTTCGGGCGCTTCACGCTGAAATCCGGCCGCGAGAGCCCGTACTTCTTCAATACCGGGCTGTTCAACAGCGGCGAGGCACTGAGCAGGCTCGGCCGCTGCTACGTGGAGGCCCTGGCGCGGGCACAGGTCGACTTCGACCTGGTCTTCGGCCCCGCCTACAAGGGCATCCCGCTGGCCACGGCGCTCAGCATGGCGTTGGCGGAGACGCGCAGCCGCGACGTCCCCTACGCCTTCGACCGCAAGGAGGCCAAGGACCACGGCGAGGGGGGACGGCTGGTGGGTGCACCGGTGGATGGTCGGCGCGCCGTGATCGTCGACGACGTGATCTCATCGGGCGGATCCATCCGCGAGGCCGCCGAGCTGATCACCGCCGAGGGCGGCCGCGTGGCCGCGGTGGCCATCGCGCTCGACCGCAAGGAGCGCGGCGCCAATGAGGTCTCCGCCGTCCACGAGGTCGAACAGGCCCTGGGCGCCCCGGTGGTCCCGATCATCACCCTGGATCACCTGGAAACCTACCTGGCCGAGCACGGCGGCAAGGGCGAGACCCTGGACGCCATCCGCCAGTATCGGAGCCGCTACGGCGCGGCGTAGCCGCGCCGCCGGCTGGCGCCGCTCGGCCCGGCTGGATACGATAGGTGGAGTACCTGAACCCCCCATCACCTTCAAGGAACGCCATGGACGTGCGGCCCCACCATGCGCCCGCGCCGCTGCTGCGGACGCTGACCCTGCTGGTCACCGGCCTGGCCCTGGTCACCGGCTGCGGCGATCCGGGTACCGAGCAGCCCCCCGAGGAGCGGCCGCGCCCGGTCCAGACCCTGGTCCTGGAGGATCCCGACCGCCTTGCCGAACGGCGCTTCACCGGCCGCGTCGAGGCGCAGCACCGGGCCTGGGTGTCGTTCCGCGTAGGTGGCGAGCTGGATACCATCCACGCCGATGTGGGTGACCGCGTGGCCGCCGGCGAGCGCCTTGCCGAGCTGGACGACTCCGACCACGCCCGCGAGGTCGAGGAGCTGGAGGCACAGCTCGAGGCGGCCCGCGCCCGGCAGGCCTACGCGGCCACCGAGTACCTGCGCGCCGCACAGCTGGTCGAGGAGGAGGCCATCACCCAGTCCGAGTACGACCAGGCCGCCCGCCAGCGTGACGAGGCCCGCGCCGAAGCCGCCTCGCTGCAGGCCGGCCTGGCCCTCGCCCGCGACCGGCTCGCCTACACCCGGCTGAGGGCCCCGTTCGAAGGGGCGGTCGCCGAGCGCCGCTTTGACGCCTACGAGGCCGTGCCGCCCCAGGAGCCGGTCTACCTCCTTGAGGACCTCTCGCAGCTGGAGGTCGAGGTCGGCATCCCCGAGGAGTTCATGGTCTACCGGGAGCACCTGCAGCAGGTGCAGGTGCACGTCCCGGCCCTCGACGCGGTCTTCCCGGGGCGGATCCGCACCGTCGGGGTCGACGTGCTCCCCGAGCGCCAGACCTACCCGGTTCAGGTCACCCTGGCCGACCCCGACGACCGGGTGCTGCCCGGGATGACCGCCGAGGCGGTCTTCCGCGCTGACCTCGGCCCCGGCGAGGGGTTCCGCGTCCCACTGACCGCCGTCCACAAGCACGACGGCGAGCCCCACGTCTGGCTGCGCGGCGAGGACCACCGGGTCCGGCGCCAGGCCGTGGAGCTGCTCGCCCTGGATCGGGGCAGCGCTCTGGTCGGTGACGGCTTGGAGACCGGCGACGAGGTGGTGACCGCCGGCGTCCACCACCTGGCCGAGGGTCAGCCCACCCGGCGGATGGATGCGGAGGCGCCGTGAGCATCGGCGGCTGGAGCCTGGCGCATGCCCGGCTGATCGTCTTCGCCACGGTGCTGCTCGGGCTCTCCGGCATCTGGGCCTACGGCCAACTGGGGCAGCTCGAGGACCCCGACTTCACCATCCACACCGCCCTGGTCCAGGCCGAATACCCCGGCGCGCGGGCGCAGCGGGTGGAGGCGGAGGTCACCGAGGTCCTCGAGCGTCACATCCAGCAGCTCGAGGAACTCGAAGAGATCGAGTCGATCAGCCGCGACGGCGAGGTGGTCATCTATGTCGACGTGGATGAGCGCTACTCCGGGGCACGGCTGCGCCAGATCTGGGACGAGCTGAACAAGAAGGTCCAGCGGGCTTCCCGCGAGCTGCCGGACGAGGTGCGCGGACCGGTGGTCGACGACGACTACGGCGACGTCTTCGGCCTGCTCTATGCGGTCACCGGCGAGGGCTACGGCCTGCGCGAGATCGACGACTATGCCGATGAGTTGCGCCGCGAGCTGTTGCGCGTCCCCGGCGTGGCCCGGGCAGAGCTCTTCGGCCGCCAGGGCGAGCGAATCTTCATCGAGATCAGCCGCGAGCGCCTGTCGGCTCTCAACCTACACCCCGGGCAGATCGCCGAGACCCTGCAACGGCAGAACGTGGTCGCGCCGGCGGGCGCCATCGATCTCGACGACGATCGGGTTGGGCTGTTCGTCTCGGGGGCCTTCGACAGCGTCGAGGATGTGCGGTCGCTATCCATCCGTAACCCGGAGACCGACGAGCGCATCTACCTGCGCGACATCGCCGATGTCCGCCGCGGTTTCGCCGATCCTCCCGAGCGCGTGTTCCGCCATGACGGCGAACCGGGCGTAGCGCTGGGGGTCTCGCCGGCTCCAGGGACCAACGTGGTCGAGCTCGGCGAACGCATCGAACAGCGCCTGGCCGAGCTTGAGCACGACCGCCCGGTGGGCATGGCGCTGCACACCGTCAACGACCAGGCTGAGACGGTCCGCGAGGCGATCACCGAGTTCGTCACCAACCTGGCCACTGCCGTGGCCATCGTCCTGGCCGTCCTGCTGATCGCCTTGGGCTGGCGCACCGGAGTGATCGTCGGCGCCGGCGTACCACTGACCATCCTCGGCACCTTCCTGGTGATGTGGATCACCGGCATCGACCTGCACCGCGTCTCGCTGGGGGCGCTGATCGTGGTCCTGGGCATGCTGGTCGACAACGCCATCGTGGTCGCCGAGCTGACCATGACCCGCATCCAGCGCGGCGTCGAGCGCGCCCGGGCGGCGCGACAGGCGGTCAGCGAGACCGCCGTGCCGCTGCTGATCGGCACGGCCATCGCCGCACTGGCCTTCTCGCCGATCAGCTTCACGCCGACGGCAGTGGGCGAGTTCACCAGCTCGCTGTTCTGGGTGGTGGCCTTCGCCCTGGGCCTGAGCTGGATCCTGGCGGTGACCTTCACCACGCTGCTGGCTTACCGCTTCCTGCCCGCACCGGCCGAGGGCGAGGCAGGGGATCCCCACGACACCGTCTGGCACCGCACCTACCGGCGGGCTCTGGGCACGATGCTGCACTACCGCACCAGCAGCCTGATCGTCGTCCTGCTGGTAGTTGGCATCGCGGTGGCCGCATTCACCCTGGTGCCGCGGATCTTCTTTCCCGCCGCCGACCGGGACCAGTTCCTCATCGACCACTGGCGCAGCGAGGGCACGCGCATCGAGGCGGTGGCGGCCGACACCGAGCGCATCGAGGCCTTCCTGCGCGAGCACGACGACGTCGCTCGGGTGACCACCTTCATCGGCGAGGGGGCTCCGCGCTTCTACCTGCCGATGATCCCGGAGCTGCCCAACCCGGCCTACGCCCAGCTGCTGGTGGGCACCGAACCGGGCAGCGACCTGGATGCGGTGATCGACGATGTGCGCGACTGGCTCGAGGGCCGCTTCGCCGACGCACAGCCGCGGGTGCGGCCGATGATGCTGGGCGATCCGGTGCGCTACCCGGTGGAGCTGCGCGTGGCCGGTCCGCGTGATCACGCGGAGCTGCGCCGGGTAGCCGAGGAGCTGCGCGACTGGCTGGCGGCCCAGCCGGAAACCGAAGGCACCCGGCACAACTGGCGCCAGAAGGCGGTGTCGCTGGATGTCGAGGTCGACCAGGAACGGGCCCGCGCCGCCGGGCTCTCCTCGGCCGAGGTAGCCGAGACCCTGGAGATGGCCTACGACGACGGCCCCATCGGTGTGCTCATCGACGGGGACCGCCACCTGCCGATCCACTGGTATTTGCCCGAGGCCGAACGCGGTGACCTGTCGCGGCTCGATACCCTGGAGATCTGGCCGCGGGACGCCGAGCAGCCGGTCCCGCTGCGCCAGGTGGCGAACCTGGAGCCGGCCTGGGAAGAGCGCAGCATCTGGCGCCAGGACCGGGTGCCGACGGTCACCGTCCAGACGGACCTGGCCGAGGGGGCCACCGCCGAAGGGCTAGTGGCCCGCCTCGACCCGGAACTCGCCGAGCTGGACCTGCCCCCTGGCCTGGAGCTCTCCTGGGGCGGCGAGGCCGAGGCCTCTTGGGAGGCACGGGCCGATGTGCTGGCCTTTGTTCCGCTGGTGCTGGCGGTCATGGCCCTGCTGCTGGTCGCGCAGTTCAACAGCCTACGCGATGCCGCCGCGGTGGCCCTGACCGTGCCGCTGGGGCTGATCGGGGTGGTCGCCGGTCTGCTCGCCTTCCGCCAGCCATTCGGCTTCATCGCCCTGCTCGGCGCCATGAGCCTGGCCGGCATGCTCATCCGCAACGCCATTGTCCTGGTCGAGCAGATACGCCTGCACCGCGATGATGGCATGGCCGTGCAGCCGGCTATCATGGAGGCCGGTGTCGGGCGCATGCGCCCGGTGCTGCTCACCGCAGCCACCACCATTCTGGGGATGATCCCACTGGCTCTCTCCGGGCCTTTCTGGGCGCCCATGGCCATCGCGGTGATGTCCGGCCTGGCCTTCGGCACGATCCTCATCCTCGGGGTCGTGCCCGTGCTCTACGCCCTTTTCCACCGCGCCGAGCATTAGCCGGCGCACCCGTTCCCGTCCCGAAAGCCACCCTCAGCCCGTCCATGCCCATTGCCCAGCTGCTGATCACCATCTACTGCACGGTCCTCGCCTTCTCGGCCATCCACGCCCCGCAGCCGCTGCTGCCGACGCTCCAGGCCGCTTTCTCGGTGAGCGAACCGAAGGCCTCGCTGCTGCTCACCGCCACGCTGCTGCCGTTGGCCATTGCGCCCATCGCCTACGGCTTCGTGCTCCAGCGCGTATCGTCGCGACAGATGCTGGTGGTGGCCTCGGGGCTGCTGGCCGTGACCCAGCTGGCGGTGGCCATGGCGCCAAGCTTTGAGATCCTCCTCGGGCTGCGCCTGGTTCAGGGCCTGCTGATCCCGGCTATCCTCACCGCGCTGATGACCTACCTGGCCGCCAGCGCCGCCCCGGGGCGGACCACGCGGGTGATGGCCGGCTACGTGGCGGCCACGGTGCTGGGCGGCTTCCTGGGTCGGGCCATCGCCGGCGCGGTGACCACCGCCGCGAGCTGGGAGGCCGCCTTCCTGCTCTTCGGCTTGGCGCAGCTGCTGTGCACCGCCCTGCTGCTGCGTCTGGACGCCGATCCGCAGGCTGGCTTCGGCCGCCTGGACCGCCGCGCCGTCGGCCAGATCCTGCGTCAGCCCCGGGCGCTGCGGGTCTACGGCGCCATCTTCTGCGCCTTCTTCGTCTTCCTATCGCTGCTCACCTTCCTACCCTTCCGCCTGGTGGAGCTGGAGACCGGGCTCAGCGATCTGGGCATCGCGCTGATGTACACGGGCTACCTCATGGGGGTGGTCACGGCACTCAGCGCCCTGCGCGTGGCCGATCGCATCGGCGGCGTGGTGAACACCATGCTGCTGGGCATCGCCATCTTCGCCGCCTCGCTGGCGATGTTCCTCGGACCGTGGCTGGTGGTGATCTTCGCGGGGATGTTCGTCTTCTGCGCCGGGATGTTCCTGCTTCACGCCCTGGCACCGGGGTACCTCAACCAGGAGGTGGAGGGCGAGACCGGCGTGGTCAACGGCCTCTACATCGCCTTCTACTACGCCGGCGGCGCGGTGGGCTCGTGGCTGCCGGGCTACCTCTACCACGGCCTGAGCTGGGAGGCCTACGTGGCCTCCCTGGCCGCCATGCTCGGCCTGGCCGGGTACTGGATCTGGGGGCTGCGCGACCGCGGCGCGGGCCCCGCGCGAACGGGCTAGTCGGGCTGGCGCCGGATCAACGTGCCCACGCCCTTGTCGGTGAACAGTTCGAGCAACACCGCGTGGGGGACGCGGCCATCGATGATATGCGCGTTGCGCACGCCGCCGGCCACGGCGTCCAGGGCGCAGCGGATCTTGGGCAGCATGCCGCCGGCGATGGTGCCGTCGGCGATCAGGCCGTCGACCCGCTCGGGGCTCAACCCGGTGAGCAGATTGCCTGCGCCATCGAGCACGCCGGGGGTATTGGTCAGCAGCAGGAGCTTCTCGGCGTCGAGGACCTCGGCGATCCGGCCGGCGACCAGGTCCGCGTTGATGTTGTAGGACGTTCCGCGCTCATCGACGCCGATGGGCGCGACCACCGGGATGAACTCCCCGGAGTCGAGCATCTCCACCACCGCCGGGTCGATGTGATCGACCTCGCCGACGTGGCCGATATCGATGATCTCGGGGACCTGGTTCTCGGGCCCGGGCTGCTCGACCTCCAGCTTACGGGCCCGGATCAGGCCACCGTCCTTGCCGGTCAGCCCCACAGCACGGCCACCCTGGGCGCTGATCAGATTGACGATCTCCTTGTTCACCAGGCCACCGAGGACCATCTCCACCACGTCCATGGTCTCGGCGTCGGTGACCCGCATGCCCTGGACGAACTCGGTCTCCTTGCCGATGCGATCGAGCAGGTTGCCGATCTGCGGACCTCCACCGTGGACCACGACGACGCGGAAACCGACCAGGCGCATGAGCACGATATCCCGCGCAAAGGCCACTTTCAGCGCCTCGTCGACCATGGCATTGCCGCCGAACTTGACCACGATGGTCTGCCCGCGGAAGCGACGGATGTACGGCAGGGCCTCGACCAGGACGCGGGCAGTGAGATCGGGATCGATGGGGTGATCGGTCATTTTCTTATCAACGGTTCCGTGTGCAGGGTTCAGGAGGCCGGGATGACCAGGCCGGGGCGCACGCTGGCGAGCAGGGCCTCGAAGGCCTCGCGGATGCGGGCCAGACCGTCGGCATCGTTGGCCTCGAAGCGCACCACCAGCACCGGCGTGGTGTTGGAGGCGCGGATCAGCCCCCAGCCGTCGGGCCACTCGACCCGGATCCCGTCGATGGTGTGGATGGTGGCGTCGGTGAAACGACGCTGCCCCTCGGCCACCAGGGCGTCCATCAGTTCGCCCTGCTCACCCTCCTGGATGTGCACCTTGAGCTCCGGCGTGGAGACCCCCTCGGGGAGCTCGGCAAAGATCTCGGCGCTGGGGCGACCATCGGCGGCGACGATCTCCACCAGCCGGGCGCCGGTGTAGAGGCCGTCGTCAAAGCCGTACCAGCGCTCGGCGAAGAAGGTGTGGCCGCTCATCTCCCCGGCCAGGGGGGCGCCGCTCTCACGCAGGGTGGCCTTGATCAGCGAGTGGCCGGTGCGTGACATCTGCGGCCGACCGCCGGCGGCCTCGATGACGTGCTTGAGGTGCATGCTGCATTTGACGTCGAAGACCACCGGCTCACCGGGACGACGGCTGAGCACATCCCGGGCGTAGAGCATCAGCTGGCGGTCGGGCCAGATGATGTTCCCCGCCGAGTCGACGACGCCGAGCCGATCTCCGTCACCGTCGAAGGCCAGCCCCAGATCGGCGCCACTGTCACGGACGCGGGCGATGAGCGTCTCCAGGTTATGGGGCTCCGCCGGGTCGGGGTGGTGGTTGGGGAAGTCGCCGTCGACCTCGCAGAAGAGCGCCTCGACCTGGCAGCCCAGGGCCTCGAAGAGCCGCGGCGCCACCGCCCCGGCCACCCCGTTGCCGGCATCCAGGACCAGACGCAGCGGCCGCGCCGGGCGGATGTCGCCGGCGATACGCGCCAGATAGCGCTCCACCAGGTCGGTGCGCGTCTCCACACTGCCTTCCCCCTCGACCAGGCAGCCGTCGCGGATGCGCCGGTAGAGCCCGGTGATGGCCTCACCGGAGAGGGTGTCGCCGCCGACCATGATCTTCAGGCCGTTGTATTCCGGCGGGTTGTGGCTGCCGGTGATCATCACCCCGGAGCCGGTCTCCAGCTCGTGGGTGGCGAAGTACATCACCGGCGTGGGTGCCTGACCGATGTCGATGACGTCGCAGCCGGCCTCGTTCATGCCGGCGGCCACCGCCGCGGCCAGCTCGGCGCTGGAGTGACGGCCGTCGCGGCCCACCACCAGGCGGCGGACGCCGCGCTCGCGCGCCTCGCTGCCCACCGCCCGGCCAACCCAGCGGACGATGTCGGCATCCAGGGTCTCGCCCACCACGCCGCGGACGTCGTAGGCGCGAAAGATCGATGCGGGTACCTGCGCTGCGCTCACGGGCGCCTCCTTGTCATCGTCATCCTGCGGGGATGCCCCCGCGTCATAGCGTACCGCTGTGGCCGAAGCCACCCTCGCCCCGCTCGGTGGTGGCGGAAAAGGCCGAGACGTAATCCAGCGTGACCTGCACCACCGGCTGGAAGAGCAGCTGCGCGATGCGCTCCCCCGGCGTGATCGTATACGGCTCGGTCCCGTCGTGGGCCAGGATTACCCCGATCTCCCCATGGTAGTCGGAATCGATCACCCCGATGCCCTGGGCCACCCGCAGGCCGTGTTTGAGCGACAGCCCCGAGCGGGAGGCGATCACCCCGACGAGGCCGGGATCGTGGATGTTCACCGCCAGGCCGGTTCCGATCAAGCGGCGCTCGCCCGGCCCAAGCCTCAACGGCTCGGACAGGCAGGCGCGCAGATCGACGGCGGCGGAGCCGTCGGTGGCGTAGTGGGGCAGCGGGATCTCGCTGCCGAGGCGTGCGTCGACGATGCGTGCTTCGATCTTACGGTGCATGGGTGCTCCTCGCTGCCTCCGCGAACCCGGCGCGCTCGGCCACGATCTGCAGCAGCTCCCGGGCAAGGGCCGTCTTGGGCTGCTCGGCCAGGGCGACGCCGCCGTCGCGCCAGAGGACTTCCAGGGCGTTGTGGTCGGTATCGAAACCCTGCCCCGGACCGACGCGGTTGGCGGCGATCAGGTCGAGGTCCTTGTTGTTGAGCTTACGCCGGGCGTATTCAGCAACGCGCTCGGTCTCCGCGGCAAACCCCACCACGAAGGGGCGCGGCCTGCGCGCCGCCACGGCGCGCAGGGTATCCGGCGTCGGCTCCAGGGCCAGGGTCAGCGCGTCACCGCCTTTCTTGATCTTCTCGGGCGCCTCGTGCTCGGGCCGGTAGTCGCTCACCGCAGCGGCGGCGATGAAGCAGTCCGCCTCGTCGATCCGGCCGAGCACAGCGTCGTACATCTGCCCGGCGCGTTCGACATCGATACGCTCCACGCCCGGCGGCGTGGCCAGGGCGGCGGGCCCGGCAACCAGGATCACCCGGGCTCCAGCCTCGCGGGCGGCCGCCGCCAGCGCGAAGCCCATCCGCCCGGAGCTGCGGTTGGTCAGGTAGCGCACCGGATCCAGGGGCTCGCGGGTCGGGCCGGCGGTGATCAACACGGTGCGCCCGGCCCACGCGCCCCCCGGGGCACCGCCGGCATCGAGCAACGCCGCGGCGATGCGCGCCGGATCGGACATGCGCCCCTCGCCGAACTCACCGCAGGCCTGCTCGCCGTACTCGGGGCCGATGCACGCCACGCCCCGGCGATGCAGCACCGCCAGGTTCTCGCGGGTCGGCACCGCCTCCCACATGACGTTGTTCATGGCCGGGGCCACGGTGATCGGCGCACGGGTGGCCAGGCACAGCGCCGCCGGCAGGTCGTCTGCCCGCCCCTGAGCCAGTCGCGCCAGGAAATCGGCGGTGGCCGGCGCGACGACGATGCGATCGGGCCAGCGCGCCAGCTCGATGTGGCCCATGGCCGCCTCGGCCTCCGCGTCGAGCAGATCCGTGTGGACGCGCTGACCGGAAAGGGCCTGAAAGGTCAGCGGCGTGATGAAGCGCTGCGCGGCGGCGGTCATCGCCACACGCACTTCGGCGCCGCCGCGGCGCAGTTCGCGGACCAACTCGGCGGCCTTGTAAGCGGCGATCCCGCCGCTCACCACGAGCAGGATGCGGATGGTTCGGCTCGGCAAAGACATACGCGTATTGTCGCAGATCCGTGCAGCCAGCGCGCTACTGCGCTACACCGCTAGCGGGCGGGGTTGAATCCCGACCCGCATTCTATAGTGTCATCCCAGTGGGGACAGGGGATTAACCCGAGGAGGCACCATGAGTCGAGAGCACGCGCACGCTGAGCAGACCCAACACGACGACCATTCACCGGAGGTCGGCACCGCGCCCGCACAAGGGCAGGAGGCCGAAGGCAGCGCCCTGGGGCGAATGTTCGGGGCGACGGACGAGAACGCCTTCGACAGCTACGAGGAACTGGATGCCCACATCAAGCGCACGGAGTCCGCGGCGATGGTGCGCCTGATCGGCGCACCGGCGGCGGCCATGGTGGTCCTGCTGGGCCTGCATCTGGTCGGCGCCCACCAGCTGGCCATCGCCCTGGCCTTCCCGGTGCTTTTCATCGTGGCGATCTTCATGATGACGGCCAACATCAACCGCTACCAGGCGCGGCGCCTCAAGCGCGTACGCGACAACTGGGCAGCGGAATAGCCGCGGGGGCGTCGCCGCGCCGCGGCGGCGCCCGCCGACAAACCGTTCACACGACGCCGCCAGGGAGGGCAGTGTCATGTCGATCCGTTCGTGGCCGCGGGACGAGCGGCCCCGCGAGCGGCTCATCCAGCGCGGACCCCAGGCGCTTTCGGATGCGGAGCTGCTCGCCATTTTCCTGCGCACCGGGCGCCGCGGCCAGTCCGCGGTGGAGCTGGCCCGCGAGCTGCTCGCTGCGTTCAGCGGCCTGCGCGGCCTGCTCGAGGCCGATCGCGAGACCTTCGCCGCCCGGCCCGGACTGGGCGACGCCAAGTACGCGCAGATGCAGGCGGCCTTGGAGATCGCCCGGCGCCACTTGGGCCAAGCGTTACAGCGTGGCCCCACCCTCAGCAGCCCGGCGCAGACGCGCACCTACCTCACCGCACTGCTGCGCGACCACCCCAGCGAGGTCTTCGGCGGGCTGTTCCTGGACAACCGCCACCGGGTGATCGGCTACGAGGAACTCTTCCGCGGGACCATCGACGGCGCCAGCGTCTATCCGCGCGAGCTGGTGCGACGCGCCCTGGCCCATAACGCGGCAGCGGTGATCGTGGCTCACAACCATCCCTCCGGCGTTGCCGAACCCAGTGCGGCGGACGAGGCGCTCACCCACCGCCTGCGTGAGGCACTGGGGCTGGTGGACGTGCGTCTTCTGGATCACTTCGTGGTGGGCGACGGCGAGCCGGTCTCGCTCGCCGAGCGGGGGGTGCTCTAGCAACCGGCGCGAGGTCCGGACAGCGCCGGGGCGCCGCTCAGGCGCTGACCGCCCCGCGCAGCTTGCTGATCGCGTTCTTCTCGAGCTGACGGATGCGCTCGGCGGACACGCCGTAGTGGTCGGCCAGTTCCTGCAGGGTCTGGCGCTCCTCCTCCAGCCAGCGGGCACGCAGGATGTGCCGGCTGCGCTCGTCGAGCTGCGCCAGCGCCTGATGCAGGGTGTCGTCCTGGTGGGTCCCCCAGTCGCTGCTCTCGACCACCTCGGCCGGGTCGAAGCGGCGGTCCTCCAGGTAGGCCACCGGGGCACGCACCTGCTCCTCCTCGTCCTCGGAGACCAGCGGGTCGAAGCCGAGGTCCTGCCCCGAGAGGCGCGACTCCATCTCGAGGACCGTCTCCGGCTGCACGCCGAGATCACGGGCCACCGCATTGACCTCGTCGCGGTTCATCCAGCCCAGCCGCTTCTTGGCACCGCGCAGGTTGAAGAACAGCTTGCGCTGCGCCTTGGTGGTGGCCACCTTGACGATGCGCCAGTTGCGCAGGATGAACTCGTGGATCTCGGCCCGGATCCAGTGGACCGCGAAGGAGACCAGGCGGACACCGACGTCCGGATCGAAGCGCTTGACGGCCTTCATCAGGCCAATGTTGCCCTCCTGGATCAGGTCGCCGAGGGCCAATCCGTAGCCCCGGTAACCCCGGGCCACGTGGACGACGAAGCGAAGGTGCGAGAGCACCAGCTGCCGCGCTGCTTCGAGATCGCCTTCGTACTGGCAGCGCCGCGCCAGCTCGTACTCCTCGTCGGCATCAAGCACCGGGATCTGGCTCACCGCCTGGATGTACGCGTCTTCGCTGCTCGTCGGCAGCGGCAGATTCGCGTTACCCGCCGTAACCAGTGCCGTGCTCATACGCGCCTTCTCCTCCAACCTGACCGAGTCTCCTCTTTTGTTTTGCCGGGTTTCGCTGCCCGCACCATTCTTGGGGCAACTGGGGTCGGGACCGGAGGATTTCAAGGGACGGCCCCGCGACCGGATGCCGCATATTATAAAGCATTCAGCGGGCCATGACGATTCACCGCGGTTCGATGGCGCTCAGGTGGCGGGCCACGGCGGTCCACGCCCCCAGTACGCCGAGGACGGCGCCGCCGAGCAGCAGGAGCAGGCCGTTGGCCAGCCCCAGCCCACTGAGGGTGAACTCGGTGCCGTAGGCGGCCGCCAGCCGGCTGGCCGGCCCGGCCAGGGCCCAACGACCGAGTTCGGTGAGCACCCAGGCCAGCACCCCGCCGAGCACTCCGTAGCCGAGGCCCTCGTAGAGGAACGGCCGGCGCACGAAACCGTCCCCCCCGCCGATGAGCTTGATGATCTCGATCTCGTGGCGCCGGCTCTCGATGGTGAGGCGGATGGTGTTGCCGATGACCAGGATCACCGCCAGCGCCAGCAGCACCCCGACCGACCAGAGCGCCCGCTCGGCCAGGGTCATGATGGCGTGCAGACGCTCCACCCACTCCTGGTCGAGGCGCATGCGCACCACGGCCGGGTCGTCGGCCAGCGACTCGGCCAGCTCGGCCACCGCCCCGGGATCGAGGCCGCGGTCAGCGGTCACCACGAGCACCGGCGGTAGCGGGTTCTCGTCAAGCAACTCCAGCGCGGCATCGAAGTCGGTGCCGGCCCGAAACTCCTCCAGCGCCGCATCCGGTGTCACCGGCTCCACGCCGGTCACGCCCGAGCGTTCGACCGCCGCCTCGGCCTGCTCACGCAGAGTCTCCGGCCCGGCATCGCGGGCCAGGAAAAGCGAGATCTGCGGCGCCCCGTCTTCCCAGCCGCCGGCCACGCGCTCGGCATTTTCCAGACTGAGCATGAAGGCCGCCGGCAGCGCCAGGGCGATCCCCACCACGGCGCTGGTCAGCAGGCTGTGCAGGGGCGCCCCCTGGGTCCGCTGCAGCGCCGCCGTCAACGCCTGAGCATGGCGAAACAGATAGAGCAAGGGGCCCGCCAGCAGCTGTGCGCCGGCACCGGCGTCACTGCGCCGGCTGGCACGCACCGCCTTGCGCTGCGCGCGTGCCTCGGCCCGGCTCTGGCGACGCCGGGGCGTCGCCCCGCGCTCTTGACGACGCGCCATCAGGCTGCCTCGCGGGCCGGCCGGTCACCGACCAGCTCGCCCTGGCGCAGGGTCAGGGTGCGGCGGCCGAGGCGCTCGACCAGCTCCAGGTCGTGGCTGGCGATCAGCACCGTGGTGCCGATGCTCACGAACGAGGTGAACAACCGCATGATCTCCTCGGAGAGTCCCGGGTCCAGATTGCCGGTGGGCTCGTCGGCCAGCAGCACCGGGGGCCGGTTGACCACCGCGCGGGCGATGCCCACCCGCTGCTGTTCGCCACCGGAGAGGGCTTCGGGAGCGCTCGACTCCTTGTGCAGGAGGCCGACCTTATCCAGGGCCGCCCGGACCCGGCGCGCCGCCTCGCGGCGGGGCACGCCCGCGATCTCCAGGGGCAGGGCGACGTTGCCGAAGACGCTGCGGTCGGCCAACAGACGGTGATCCTGAAAGGTGACCCCGACCCGCTGGCGCAGCAGCGGGATCCTGCGCCGGGGCAGCTGGCCCACATCGACGCCGGCGACCACCACCCGTCCTCCGCTGGGCTGCTCCAGGCGGGGGATCAGGCGCAGCAAGGTGCTCTTGCCAGCGCCGGAGTGACCGGTGATGAAGACCAGCTCCCCCTGCCCGATCTCCAGGCTGACGCCGCGCAAGCCGTCCTGGCCAGCGCGCGGGTAGCGCTTGCTGACCCGGTCGAAGTGGATCATTCCGCGGTCAGCGCCTCCGCAAAATCGGCCGCGCGGAAGGTGCGCAGGTCCTCAACCCTCTCGCCGACGCCGATATAGCGCACCGGCACCTGCAGCCGCTCGGCCAGCGCCAGCAGCACGCCACCGCGGGCGGTACCGTCCAGCTTGGTCACGGCCAGGCCGGTGACATCCACCGCCCGGCCGAACTGCTCGGCCTGGGCCAGGGCGTTCTGGCCATTCCCGCCGTCGAGGACCAACAGGGTCTCGTGGGGCGCCTCATTGTCCTGTCGGCCGAGCACGCGGCGGATCTTGCGCAGCTCCTCCATCAGGTTGTCCTGGGTGTGCAGGCGACCGGCGGTGTCGGCGATGAGCACATCCACACCGCGGGCCCGCGCCGCCTGGTGGGCGTCGTAGACCACGGAGGCCGGATCCGAGCCGGTGGGCTGGGCGATGACCGGGCAGCCGACCCGCTCGCCCCACTGCTGGAGCTGATCCACCGCAGCAGCCCGGAAGGTATCCCCGGCGGCGACCATCACCGACCGCCCCTCGCTCTGGAAGCGGGCCGCCAGCTTGCCGATGGTGGTGGTCTTGCCGGCGCCGTTGACCCCGACCGTGAGGATGACGTAAGGGCGCTTGGCCGGATCGACCTGCAGCGGCTGCTCCACCGGCTCAAGCACCTTGACGATCTCGCCGCGCAGGGCCTCGAGCACCGTCTCGCCGGAGCCACCCGCGGAGCCGCCGAGGCGCTCGACCAGCCCATCGAGCACCTTCTGCGTCGCCTCCATGCCCACGTCGGCCTGGAGCAGCCGCATCTCGAGTTCCTCGAGCAGTTCGTCGTCGAGTTCACGGCGGCCGACGAACAGGGTCGCAAGCCCTTCGGTGAGCCCGCTGCGGGTGCGCCGCAACCCGTTGCGCAGCCGCCCCATCAGCCCGGGGCGCTTCTCGGTCTTCTCGCTTTCGCTCATGGCCTTCGGCACGATTGTGGTCTCAGAGATGCCGCGGGGTTCGATGGGCAACGGCCGCCCGCGACTTGTGCTGTGGGGTATCCTACCATTGGATCGGAACCCGGCGGCGACCCGACCCAGAGGAGCCATGGCCCTGCACAGACTGCTCACCACCCTCCTACTCTTCGGCCTGGCGTCCGCCGCGGCGGCGGACCGGATCCACCACCACGAGCTGGACAACGGCCTGACCGTCCTTGTTCAGGAGGACCACCGCGGCGGCGTGGTCGCCTCGATGCTCTGGTATCACGTCGGCTCCGGACACGAGCATCGACCGATCACCGGCATCTCCCACGCCGTCGAGCACATGATGTTCAAGGGCACTGAGGTGCGCGGGACCGGCGAGTTTGCACGTCTAATCGCCCGCGAGGGCGGGCGGACCAACGCCTTCACCGCCCGCGACTTCACCGGTTACTTCCAGCTGCTGGCCGCCGACCGCCTGGAGCTGGCCCTGGAGCTGGAGGCCGAGCGCATGCACCGGCTGGTCTTCGACTCCGAGGAGTTTCAGCGCGAGATGCAGGTCATCCATGAGGAGCGCCGCCAGCGCGTGGACGACCCGCCCGAGGCCCGGGCCTTCGAGCGCTTCACCGCCACCGCGCACATGGCCAGCCCGTATCGCCACCCGATCATCGGCTGGCGCAAGGACCTGGACCGCCTGCGTCTCGAGGAGCTCGAGGCCTGGTATCAGCGTTGGTACACGCCGGGCAACGCCACCCTGGTGGTGGTCGGTGCCGTGGAACCCGAGCGGGTCTTCGAGCTGGCCGAGCGCCACTTCGGCGCGGTCCCCGCGGGCGAGGTCGAGCCGCCGCCGGAAGGGCGCGAGATCGCGACCGGCCCCGGTGAGCGGCGCATCGAGGTGCGCTTCGAGGATGCCCGCGTGCCGCTGCTCTTCCTCGGCTACAACGTCCCTTCGCTGGCCACGGCAGCCGAGCCCGGCGACGCCTACGCCCTGCTGCTCGCCGCCGAGCTGCTCGATGGCGGACGCTCCGCCCGGCTGCCCGAGGAGCTGGTGCGCGGCCCCGGGCTGGCGACCAGCGCCTCAGTCGGCTACTCCCCGGTAGCACGCCTCGACACGCTGTTCTCGCTGGTGGCGAGGCCGTCCGAGGGCCACGACCTGGACGAGCTGGAATCCGCCCTGCGCGAGCAGGTGGGCCGGCTCCGCGACGATCCGGTGGAGGACTCGGAACTCGAGCGCGCCATCACCCGCCTGCTCGCGGCCGAGGTCTACGCCCAGGACGCCCCCATGGGGCGCGCCCAGCGCCTGGGCCGACTGGCCAGCACCGGGATCGGCTGGGAGGAGGCGCAGCGCTTCGAGGAGCGGGTGCGCGCGGTCACGCCGGAGGACATCCAGCGCGTCGCCCGCACCTACCTGGAACCGGAACGGCTCACGGTGGGCCGCCTGCTGCCCGGCGAGGAGGAGTGATGCGTCTGCTGGATCGATTGCGCGCCGCTACCGTGGCCGCCACCACCCTGCTGGCCGTCCCCGCGCAGGCCGATCCGTTCGGACCTGAGGTGCAACGCTGGGACGGCCGCGAGGGGGCCGCCATCTACTTCATCGAAGCCCGCGAACTCCCGATGGTGGACGTCCGGGTGATCCTTGACGCCGGCAGTGCCCGCGACCGCGGCACACCGGGCCTGGCCGGGCTCACCGCGCGCACCCTGGACCAAGGGGCCGGCGACATGGACGCCGGCGAACTGGCCCGCCGCCTGGAGGATGTCGGCGCGCGGCTGAACACCTCCGCCGGCCGCCACCAGGCCGAGGTCCATCTGCGCAGCCTCTCCGAAAGCGCTGCCCTGGACGCCTCAACGGAGCTGCTCGAGCAAGTGCTCGGCGCGCCGAGCTTCGACGACGCCGCCGTCGAGCGGGAGCGCAGGCGCATGCAGCAGGCCCTGCGGGCCGAGCGGCAGTCGGCCTCGCGCATCGCCCTGCGCTCGCTCTACGCGGCCATGTACGGCGATCACCCCTACGCCACTCCGCCCTCGGGCACCGAGGCGGGGCTGGAAAGCCTGGACGCGGCGCGCGTGGCGGCCTTCCACGCGGAGCACTACGTCGCCGCCAACGCCAGCGTGGCCATCGTTGGTGATCTCGACCGCGAGGAGGCCGAAGCGCTGGCCGCCCGGCTCCTCGGCGCCATGGAGGCCGGCGAACCCGCGCCCTCGCTACCCGCCCCCCCCGAGCGAGCCGAAAGAGACGGAGGTCCGCATCGACTTCCCCGCCTCGCAGACCGCGCTGATGATGGGCCTGCCCGCCATCGCCCGCGGCGAGGAGGAGCTGGAGTACCCGCTGCGGGTTGCCAATCACGTCCTCGGCGGCGGGGGCCTGGTCTCGCGGCTTTACCAGAGCATGCGCGAGGAGCGCGGCCTCTCCTACGCCTCCTCCTCGAGTCTCAACATCATGCCGCTGCGCGGCCCCTGGCTGATCCGTTCCACCGTCGAGGCCGGCCGCGGCGAGGAGGCCCTGGAGGTGCTGCGCGGGGAGATCGAGCGCCTGGCCCGGGACGGGCTGGACAGCGAGGAGATCGACGCGGCGGTGCGCCATCTAACCGGCGCCTTCCCGCTGAGCGTGGCGAACAACTCGGCCCTGGCCGGGCAGCTCAGCGTCCTGGCGACCAACCGCCTGCCCGCCGATCACCTGGCGCGCTACATCCCGCGCATGGAGGCCGTCGATGAGCAGGCAATCCGCCGGGCCCTAGACGAGCGGCTGGACCTGGCGCGGATGGTCACCGTCCTGGTCGGCCCGGAGGTGGAGGACGCCGACGTGGAGATGGACCCGCCGTGAGCCGACGACGGGGGGGCGAGCTGCGCATCATCGCCGGGCAGTGGCGGGGGCGGCGCCTGCCGATCCCGGCCCAGGCCGGGGTCCGGCCGACCGGCGACCGGGTCCGCGAGACGCTGTTCAACTGGCTGGCGCCCGCACTGCCAGGGGCACGCTGCCTGGACCTGTTCGCCGGCACCGGTGCGCTAGGCCTGGAGGCGCTCTCTCGTGGCGCCGCCGAGGTGGTCCTGGTCGAGCGTGACCGGCGCATCGCCGACGGCCTGCGCGGCAACCTCACCACCCTGGCGGCGACGGACGCCCGAGTCGAGGTCGCCGACGGCGCCGGCTACCTGCAGGGGCGCCCCGTGACACCCTTTGAGATCGTCTTCCTCGATCCGCCCTACGGCAGCGGGCTTCTGGAGGTGTGTTGCCAGCGGCTGGCCACCGCGGGATGGCTGACGCCCGGGGCGCAGATCTATATTGAAGACGATCGGAATGCGCCGACACCGACGCTGCCCGCCGGCTGGCGCGTGCATCGGGAAGGCCAGGCCGGGCGGTGTCGCTTCCGGCTACTGTGCGCGGACGCAACCAACCGAGACGAGGACTGAGGAGCCATTGATGGGCGTAACCGCCATCTACCCGGGGACCTTCGACCCGATCACCCACGGGCACACCGACCTGATCCAGCGCGGGGCACGACTGTTCGACCGGCTGATCGTCGGCGTCGCCGCCAACCCCAGCCCCTCGAAGGCCCCCACCTTCGCCGTGGAGGAGCGCCTGGAGCTGGCACGCACCGCCCTGTCCGGCGTCGACAACGTCGAGGTGGAGGCGTTCACCTCCCTGCTGGTCGATTTCGTCGCACACCACCAGGCCCAGGTCATCGTCCGCGGCCTGCGCGCCGTGTCGGATTTCGAGTATGAATTCCAGCTGGCGAGCATGAACCGCCAGCTGCGCGCCGACGTCGAGACCGTTTTCCTCACCCCGGCGGAGCAGTACGCCTTCATCTCCTCAAGCCTGGTCCGGGAGGTCGCCGCCCTGGGCGGCGACCTCTCGCGCGTCGTGCATACGGCCGTGGCGGAGGCGTTGCGCCAGCGCGTCCGCCGCGGTCCCAGACCCCCCCCGGCAAGGAGGGCGGCATGGCCGG
>NZ_JAJNQP010000101.1:0-300 GCF_022227985.1 Halorhodospira sp. M38 | reverse complement strand
TTCGCCGACAACTAGCGTCCAGCACCAGAACCCGTGACCGAACCAGCCGGCGAACTTACCATCCGTCGTCTCACGTGAGTGCCCAGGAGACCACCCGGTCGTAGAGCGCGCTCCTGCGGATAACCAAGCTCTCTGGCTCTCCCTTCAGCCAGGGTACGTCGCTTTCACCGCCAACCTCCTCGATCAGCCCGAAAGGCATGGCGAAGCGCAGTACGGTGCGGACCGACCAGCAGTTGTGCACAATCCGCTCGGGACAGTCGCCCGGAAACAGTACCCCTTCCTCGTTAACCTGCCGAAGGG
>NZ_JAJNQP010000100.1:0-301 GCF_022227985.1 Halorhodospira sp. M38 | reverse complement strand
TGATGGGGTGGTAGGCGCGGGATCGGGGGATACTTGGACTCTCCCCACCACCTGCTCCGGAGAGAGTCCATGCCCACCCCGAGGTCGTCCATGCGTAAAATCCGTGAGGTTCTTCGGCTTCACCACGAGCTGAGCTTGAGCCAGCCCCGCATCGCCTCCGCCTGCCAGCTGGGCGTGAACACCGTGCACCGATACCTTCACCGCGCCCAGGCCGCGGGGCTCGAATGGCCGCTGCCCGAGGATCTTGACGATCATGCCCTGGAGCAGCTGCTTTTCCCGCATCGCGCCGGTCCTCGCCCAG
>NZ_JAJNQP010000010.1:0-84736 GCF_022227985.1 Halorhodospira sp. M38 | reverse complement strand
TCACTTCTTGATATCTCGCCAGAACTCCTTGTACAGGAGATAGAAGACACCGGTCATGACGATCAGGAAGAGGATCACCCAGACCCCCATCCGCTCGCGGTCCGCCCGGATGGGCTCACCGGCGTAGGACAGGAACGCCGTCAGCTGCGCGGTGACCTCGCGGTACTCCTCTTCGCTCAGCTTGCCCTCGGCACCCTCGATGATCTCGAAGTCGACGATGTTGCCATCGTCGTCCCTGACCGCTTTCTGATCACCCTGCAGGGCGAACAGGATGTGCGGCATGGAGGTGCCTTCCTGGACGTAGTTGTTGTAACCCACCTCGGCGTCTTCATCGACGTAGAAGGTGTTGAGGTAGGTATAGATCCAGTCATCGCCCTCCACCCGGGAGGTCAGGGAGAGATCCGGCGGCGTCAGCCCGAACCAGTTCTCGCCGTCCTCGGGATCCATGGGCGAGATGATCGGCTCGTGCAACTCGAAGTTGCCGCGCATGATCTTCTCTTCGACCCAGTCCTCGTCCTGGCCGACGTCATCGGCCAGCCGCTGGTAGCGCAGGTACTCCACCGAGTGGCAGCCGACGCAGTAGTCGGCGAAGAGTTCGGCGCCCTTGCGGATGGACTCCCGGTCGTGATGGCTGATGTTCGGCTCCATCATCCCCACCTCGGCCTTCACCGCGCCGGTGAAGGCCAGGGTGAGGAATGCGCCCAGTGCGATTCCGGTCTTCTTTTTCATGCTCATGTCAGACGGTCACCCTTTCCGGAACAGGCTTCGTCTTCTCGAACCCGTAGTAGGTGTAGACCCAGAGGAAGACGAAGAACCCGAAGTAGATCACGGTCGAGATCTGGCTCAGCAGGATCGGCAGGCCCGTGGGCTCCTCCATCCCGGCCCAGGTCAGCACCAGGAAGGACACTGTGAAGGCGGTCAGCGCGATCTTGAAGCCGAGACCGCGATAGCGGATGGACTTCACCGGGCTGCGGTCGATCCAGGGCAGGAAGAGCAGGATGCCAGGCGCCGCCAGCATGACGATCACGCCCAGGGCCTCGCTCGGGATCGACTGCAGCATGGCGTACCACGCCGTGAAGTACCAGATCGGATGGATCACCTCGGGCGTCTGCAGCGGGTTGGCCTCCTGGAAGTTCGGCGCCTCGATGAAATAGCCACCGAAGGTCGGCGCGAAGAACATCACCGCGCAGAACAGGATCAGGAAGATGCCCCAGCCGAACATGTCCTTGACCGTGACATACGGGTGGAACCCGACACCGTCGATCGGCTTGCCGTTCTCGTCCTTGTTCTGCTTGATCTCGACGCCGTCGGGGCTGCTGGAGCCGACATGGTGCAGGGCGACGATGTGGACGAAGACCAGCGCGATCAGGACCAGCGGCAGTGCCACCACATGGAGGGCGAAGAGCCGGCCCAGCGTCGCCTCGTTGACGACGAAGCCGCCCTGCAGCCAGATCACCAGCTCGTCACCGACCACCGGGATGACACCCGCCAGGGCGATGATCACCTGCGCCGCCCAGTACGACATCTGCCCCCAGGGCAGCACGTAGCCCATGAACGCCTCGGTCATCAAGACGAGGTAGATGAGCACGCCGGTGATCCAGAGGAGTTCGCGCGGCTTCTTATAGGAGCCGTAGAGCAGCCCCCGGAACATGTGCAGGTACACGACCAGGAAGAACGCCGATGCGCCCGTCGTGTGCATGTAGCGCATCAACCAGCCCCAGTCCACGTCGCGCATGATGAACTCCACTGAGGAGAATGCGCGCTCGACGGAGGGCTGGTAGTAGAACATCAGCCAGATGCCGGACACGATCTGGATCACAAGAACCAGGATCGAGAGCGATCCGAACAGGTACCACCAGTTGACGTTCTTGGGGACGTAGTACTCGGTCATGTGGTACCGCCAAGTACTCGTCATGGGATAGCGGTCATCCATCCACTGCTGCAGACCGCTGAGATTGAGACGGTTCATCACGCCGCGCCCTCCTCTTCGTCTTCGGTATCCTCGCCGATGACGAGCTTAGTGTCCTCCGGGAGCCGGTCCTGCGGCACCGACAGCTCCCCGGTCCTGGTCCCCCGCACCCGACACGCCCGCCCGTCGCGGCTCCCTGCCGTGTCCGGGGATACGGGGTATACAAGCAGCGCGTAAGCTTCGTACATCGCATCGCCAGGCGTCAAGGCAGCGACTGGCCGCCCGGACACCCCCGGGTTTGCCGATAGGCTATTACATTGACCGTGATACGTCATGTCTAGGCCGGGTTATCGATCTCCACGTAGTGGTGGTCCAGGCCGAGGGCTTCGGCCAGATGCGACCCCAGCGCCTGCACGCCGCTGCGCTCGGTGGCATGGTGCCCGGCGGCCAGATAATGGAGCCCCCGCTCCCGGGCGACGTGGGTAGTGGGCTCCGAGAGCTCACCGGAGATAAAGGCGTCCACGCCGAGATCCGCCGCCTGGTCGATCAAGCCGTCGGCCCCGCCACTGCACCAGGCGACCCGGCGGATGGCCGCCGGCCCCCCGTCGACGTGAAGCGGCGCCCGACCCAGCGCCTGCTCGAGCCGCGCGGCGAAGGCCACCGGGGTTTCCGCCCCGGGCAGCGCCCCGGACCAGAGCAACCCGGGCACCCCCTTGGCAGCGTGCCGGCCGTCGGTCTGCAGCCCCAGCAGGCGCGCCAACCCGGCGTTGTTGCCCAGCTCGGGGTGCACGTCCAGGGGCAGATGGTAAGCGAAGAGGTTGACCCCCGCCCCGATAAGCCGCCGCAGACGGCGGGCCTTCATGCCCACCACCCGCGGATCCTCGCCCTTCCAGAAGTAGCCGTGGTGGACGATCAAGGCGTCGGCGTCGAGATCGCACGCCGCTTCCACCAGGGCGGCACTGGCGGTCACCCCGGTGACCACCGTGGCGATCTCCTCGCACCCTTCCACCTGCAGGCCATTGGGCGCGTAGTCGGTGTACTCAGCCGGGGTGAGCAGCTCGTTCAGGTATGCTTCAAGGCGGTTTCGATGCACCATGTTCCCGATTCTCAATGCAGGCGTTCTCATGAGGCTAGCAGGACGATCCGGGTGGCGGCCATTGGGCCTGCAGGGGCCCGAGTGGATCCGCTTTCTTGTCGGCTACACCGGGCTGGGCCTGGTCTTGGCACTGGTCATCGTGTGGGTCAACCCCGACCTACTCGGGCCGCTGACGCCGCGCGTCGAGATCACCGCGGACGACGACCGCGAGACCCCGCCGCCGGCGCGACCAAATGACGCACCCGAGGCCACCCCCACCGGGCAGGGCCCGGTTTCCTATGCCGACGCCGTCGAGCGGGCCGCGCCCGCGGTGGTGAACATCTTCACCGTCAAGCAGGTCACCGAGCAGCTGGTACCGCCCGGGTTCGATGATCCGCTGTTCCGGCGCTTCTTCGGCGAGCCGCCCACCCGCGAGCGCCAGCGCACCGAAACCAGCCTCGGCTCCGGGGTCATCGTCGCCGAGGACGGTTACGTCGTCACCAATCACCACGTCATCGACGAGGCCGATCAGATCCAGGTACTGCTCGCCGACGGGCGCCAGAAGGCGGCCACGGTGGTCGGCCGCGACCCGGAGACCGACCTGGCGGTACTGCGCATCGAGGCCGAGCGGCTGCCGGTGATCACCTTCGCCCGGGACGAGCGGGTGCGCGTCGGCGATGTCGTGCTGGCCATCGGCAACCCCTTCGGCGTCGGGCAGACCGTGACCCACGGGATCATCAGCGCCACCGGACGCGACCAACTGGGGCTGTCGACCTTCGAGAACTTCCTGCAGACCGATGCCGCGATCAACCCGGGCAACTCCGGCGGCGCGCTGGTCGACGCCGAAGGCCGGCTGGTGGGGATCAACACCGCGATCTTCAGCGGCAGCGGCGGCTCCCAGGGCATCGGTTTTGCCATTCCAGCGGGGATCGCCCAGGCGGTGATGGCCGACCTGATCCAGTACGGCCGCGTGGTACGCGGCTGGCTCGGGGTGCAGGCGCAGCGACTGACGCCGGCGCTCGCCGAATCCTTCGGGCACCCGCCGGATACCGAGGGCGTGGCGATCACCCACGTCCTGCCCCGGGGCCCGGCGGATCAGGCCGGCCTGCAGGCCGGCGATATCATCATCCAACTCGGCGAACAGCGCATCCGCGACGTCCAGGACCTGCTGCAGGCCGCCAGCGAGGCGGCACCCGGTACCGAGATGGAGGTCGCCGGCTACCGCGACCAAGAGCCGTTCTCGACCTCCGTCACACTGGGCGAACGCCCCGACATGCAGCAGCCCAGCCGACCCGGCCGGCGCTGAGGGGCCCCGCCCCCCCCCCCCCCCCCCCCCCGGGGGGCGGGGGGCGCCCCTTACACCGCGACGGCAAGCGTCTCGGCCAGCGCCTCGAGGAAGCGGTTGTTCTCCTCCGGCCGGCCAACGGTCACGCGCAGGCAGTCTTCCAGGCGCGGATGGCTGCCATGCAGGCGCTTGATCAGCACCCCTCGATCCAGCAGCCCGCGGTGAACGGCGTCAGCACTGCCCTGAGGAACGCGGAAGGTGAGGAAGTTGGTCTCGGTCGGGGCCACGTACTCCACCCCGGGCACCGCCGGCAGCTCCTCGACCAGACGGGCCCGCTCGGCGAGGACATGGGCCACGGCGCGGTCCAGTGCCTCCTGGTGCTCGACGGCGAAGGCGGCACTGGCCTGCGCCAGGCTGCCCAGATTGTAGGGCAGACGGCCTTTCTCCAGCTGCTCGATCCAGGCCGGATGACCGATCAGTACCCCGACCCGCAACCCGGCCAGGCCGACCTTGGAGAGGGTGCGTAGCACCATACAGTTGGGGAACTCGAGCACCCGCGGGAGGAAGCTGCTGTCGGCGTAGGGTGCGTAGGCCTCGTCGACCACCACCAGCCCGTCGCTCTGCGCCACCAGCTCGGCCACGGCATCGAGGTCCAGGCCGTTGCCGGTGGGATTGTTGGGGTGGGCCAGGTAGGTGACCGCGGGACAATGCACCGAAGCGGTCTCCAGGGTGGCCGGGAGGTCGAGCCCGAACTCCGGCCCCAGGGGCACTTCCACGTACTCGGCCCCGGTGAGGTTGGCGATGATCCGGTACATGGCAAAGCTCGGCCCCGGCGCCATGACGGTGCGCCCGCTGCCGGCCACTGCCAGATCGATGAGCTGGATGAGTTCGTCGGAGCCATTGCCGAGCAGCAAATCGGCACCCTTCGGCACGCCCAGGCTCTCTCGCAACAGCGCCTTCAGCTGCCGCGCTGCCGGATCCGGGTAGCGGTTTACCGCCACCGAGCGCATCCGCTCGAGCCAGGCCTCCTCCAGGGCCCCGGGCCAGGCCCAGGGGCTCTCCATGGCGTCGAGCTTGATCGCCCTGCCCGGCTCGGCGACCTGATAGGCCTCCAGCGCCTGCACCTGCGGCCGCACCCAGCGGGCGACCCGCGCCTCGACCTCAGTCACCGTTGCTCTCCTCCGCCTGACCACGATACTCCGCCGACCGGGCATGAGCGGTCAGCCCCTCGCCGCGGGCCATCACTGCGGCGGTTCCGGCCAGCGCCGCGGCGCCGGCGGGGGAGCAAGCCAGGGTGGTGGAACGCTTCTGGAAGTCATAAACCCCCAGGGGCGAAGCGAAGCGCGCTGTCCGCGAGGTCGGCAGCGTATGGTTGGGGCCGGCGCAGTAATCACCCAACGACTCGGCGCTGTAGTGCCCCAGGAAGATCGCCCCGGCGTGGCGGATCCCCTCGGCCAACCGGTCGGGCTCGGTAACGGACAGCTCTAGGTGCTCGGGGGCCACATAGTTGGCCACCCGCTGCGCCTCCTCAAGATCGCGGACGCAGATCAGCGCCCCGCGCTCGGCCAGCGAGGTGCGGATGATCTCGGAGCGTTCCATGTCCGGCAGCAGGCGCTCCATGGCCGCCTGCACCTGGTCGAGGAAGACGAAATCGGGGCAGACCAGCAGGGCCTGGGCCTCCTCGTCGTGCTCGGCCTGGGAGAACAGGTCCATGGCGATCCACTCGGGGTCGGCCTGACCGTCGCTGATGATCAGCACCTCGGAGGGGCCGGCGATCATGTCGATGCCCACCACCCCGTAGACCCGTCGCTTGGCCTCGGCCACGTAAGCATTGCCGGGACCGACGACCTTGTCCACGGCGGGCACGGTCTCGGTGCCGTAAGCCAGCGCCGCCACCGCCTGCGCCCCGCCCAGGGTGAAGATGCGGTCGACCCCGGCGACGTGGGCAGCGGCCAGCACAAGCGGCGACAGCTCACCCCCCGGGGCCGGAACAGTCATGACGATCTCCTGCACCCCGGCCACCCGGGCGGGGACGGCATTCATCAGCACCGACGAGGGGTAGGCGGCCTTGCCACCGGGGACGTAGACGCCGACCCGGTCGAGGGCCGTCACCTGCTGGCCGAGGCGATTGCCGTCGGCATCCTCGTAGACCCAGGACTCCAGGCGCTGGCGCCCGGCGTAGTCGCGAATCCGCGCGGCGGCCTGTTCCAGCGCCTCGCGCATCTCGGGGGCCACCTGCTCGTGGGCCGCCGCCACCTCCTCGGCTGGAATCTCCAGGGCCGCCATCGAGTCCACCTCCCGACCATCGAACCGCCGGGTATAGTCCAGCACGGCTGCGTCACCGCCGGTGCGCACGCCCTCGACCACCTCGGCGACCCGCTGCTCGATGGAAGCGCCCGGATGACTGCCCCAGCTCGTCAGGGCATCGAGGCTGTCCCAGAAGTCGGGTTGCGTGGTGCTCAGCCGCTTGATGTCGACCATGGTTCCCCCTCGCGATAAAGCTAACTGGTGTCCTTGGCGCGCGCCGCCGCAGCCAGATCGTCGATCAGCGTCCCCAGCCTGCGCGGGCTGGTCTTCAGCGACGCCTTGTTGACGACCAACCGCGAGCTGATCGGCATGATCTCCTCGAGCGGCGCCAGCCCGTTGGCGCGCAGGGTGTTCCCGGTGTCGACCAGGTCCACGATGAGATCGGCCATGCCAACCAACGGCGCCAGCTCCATGGAGCCGTAGAGTTTGATGATCTCGGCCTGGCGGCCCTGCGCAGCGAAGTGCTGGCGCGCCAGATGGACGAACTTGGTGGCCACGCGCGGACGACGCCCGGGGGGCGGACCGTCCGGCGGCCCGGCCACCATCAGCCGGCACCGGGCGATGCCCAGATCCACCGGGTCGTAGAGGCCGTCACCACCGTGCTCGAGGAGCACGTCCCGCCCGGCCACGCCGAGGTCGGCGCCGCCGTGCTCGACGTAGGTCGGCACGTCCGAGGCGCGCACCACGAGCAGCCGCACATCCTCGCGGTTGGTCCCGATGATCAGCTTGCGGCTGGCGTCCGGATCCTCGGCGGGCTCGATCCCGCAGCGGGCGAGCAGCGGCAGGGTCTCTTCCAGGATGCGTCCCTTGGACAGGGCCAGGGTCAGGATTCGGCTCATGGTATTCGGTCGGTCTCCGTCGTCAGTCGGGGACACGCTGGATATCGGCGCCGAGCTGCGCCAGCTTCTCCTCGATACACTCGTAGCCCCGGTCGATATGGTAGATCCGGTCCACCCGCGTCTCTCCCTCGGCCACCAGCCCGGCCAGCACCAGGCTTGCCGAGGCGCGCAGGTCGGTGGCGATCACCGGTGCTGCGGTCAGCTGCTCGACGCCGCGGATGCGCGCCCGGGGGCCTTCGATCTGGATGTCGGCACCCATGCGTTGCATCTCCAGGCAGTGCATGAAGCGATTCTCGAAGACGGTCTCGGTCACCGTCCCGACCCCGGTGGAGATCGCGTTCAGCGCGCAGAACTGCGCCTGCATGTCGGTGGGGAACCCGGGGTACGGAGCGGTCTCCAGGTTCACGGCGCGGGGGCGACCATCCATGCGCAGCGTCACCCAGTCGCGCCCGGTGGCCACCTCCGCTCCGCTCTCGCGGAGCTTGCCCAGGACCGACTCCACGAGCTCCGGTGCGGTATCCTTGAGCCGCACCTCACCACCGGTCATGGCCGCGGCCACCAGGTAAGTGCCGGTCTCGATGCGATCCGGCAGCACCCGGTGGTGCACCCCGCGCAGGGTCTCAACCCCTTCGATGGTCAGGGTCGACGTGCCCGCCCCCTGGACGTGCCCGCCCATGGCGTTGATGCAGTCCGCCAGATTGATCACCTCGGGCTCGCGGGCGGCGTTCTCCAGCACCGTGGTACCACGGGCCAGGGCGGCCGCCATCATCAGATTCTCCGTGCCGGTGACCGTCGAGACATCCATGCGGATGTGCGCCCCCCGGAGTCGGTCGGCGTGCCCCTTGATGTAGCCATCGCGCACCTCGATCTCGGCGCCCATGGCGCGCAGCCCATCCACGTGGATGTTGACCGGACGCGAGCCGATGGCGCAGCCGCCGGGCAGCGACACCTCGGCCCGGCCGAAACGCGCCAGCAACGGCCCGAGCACCAGGATCGAGGCACGCATCGTCTTGACCAGCTCGTAGGGGGCCCGAAAGCTGTCGATGGTCGCGGTGTTGACCTCGACCTCCATCCCCTCGTGCACGGTCAGCTCCACGCCCATGCGCCCGAGCAGCTCCATGGTGGTGGTGACGTCGTGCAGGTGCGGGATGTTACCGACGGTGGTCGGCCCGTCGGCCAGCAGGGTCGCCGCCATGACCGGCAGGGCCGCATTCTTCGCTCCGGAGATACGGATGTCGCCGCGCAGGGGGTTGCCGCCGCGGATGAGCAGTCGCTCCATCGGCCTACCCCGCCTTCTGCTGTTGCTCGTGCTCCGGGGGCGTCAGGGTCCGCATGGAGATGGCGTGCAGGGTATCGTCATCGATGTGGGCGCGCAGGGCGCGATTGACCAGGCGGTGGCGCTGGATGCGCGACAGCCCCTGGAAGTCGGGGCTGACGATGAAGGCACGGAAGTGGCGACCGTCACCACTGACCTCCACCCGAACATCGCTGAGCTGTTCCTGGATCAGGCGTTCGATCTCTTCTGGCTGCATCATGGGGCGATCCCCTCCGGAAACGGACCGCGGGCTCCCCGCGAAGGCGGACGATTATAGCGGATTCAGGCCGGGACGTCGGCGATTTCCAGCACCGACCCGGCCCCGCTGGCCCGGACAATGGCCAGCATCTGCTCGGGAACATGGCAAAGGCGCAGCCGCCCGCCCCGCCCCCGGGCTTGCCGGGTCCAGTCGATCAGGAGCGCAACACCGGCGCTGTCGGTCCGCTCCACCTCGGCCAGATCGATCTCGCAGGCCCCGCCCTCAACGGCGAACCGCTCCATGCCCTGCACCCACAGCTCCCCCACGGTATCGAACTCCAGGCGCCCGGTGACACGCCAGCGCCCGTCCGCCCCATTGACGAGGGCCGTCCGGGTCATTCGAATCCGATCTCCCGGTTGCGCTGCGCCATCTCCTCGATCACGGTTTCCAGATCGCGATCACGCAGCCGCGAGCGGAAGTCCTCGCGGTAGTTGTGGATCATGCTCACGCCCTCGGCGGTGACATCCACCAGCTTCCAGGCGTCCTCGCGCTCTTCGAGGCGGTAGAGGATGCGCGCGCGGCTGTCGCCGGAGCCAACCTCCATACCCACCTGCACCCCGCCGTCGCGCTGGCGGCTACCGAGGATGCGCACGTCGACCCCCTGGTAGTCCTCCATGCTCGAGGCGTAGGTGCGCAGCAGGCTGCGCTGGAACTCGGTCACGAACCGCTCACGGGTCTGCTCGTCGGCGTCCCGCCAGTGCGGCCCGAGGATGCGCGCGCCGATCCGGTCGTAGTCGATGTGCGGCTCGACCACCGGGGCCAGCTTGTCGTAGAGCGCCACCGGGTCGCCGGCGATCTCCTCGCCGTGCTCCTCGAGCACCCGCAGCACCTCGTCGGTCACCTCCTCGACCACCTGGCGCGGGTCCGGCTTGGCCACCGCCTGACCGGCGCCCAGCGCCAGCGCCAGCGCCAGAGCGAGCATCAGCGCCAGGGAACGTCCCCACCGATTCACCTTGTCCATCGATCCTGCCTCCCTCGCCCGCGCGGCGAGTTCAATCCTGCATGCTGGTGACGAACTGGCCGATGATCCGCTCGAGGACCACGGCCGACTGGGTCTCGGTGATCCGATCGCCATCGGCCAGAGGCTCGGTCTCCCACCCCGGCTCCAGCCCCACGTACTGCTCGCCGAGCAGACCGGCGGTGTAGATGGCCGCCGCACTGTCCGCCGGGATGGCACCGAAGCGTTCGTTGATGCGCATCTTGACCTCGGCCTGGTGGCTGTCCGGATCGAGCCGGATCGCCTCGACCCGCCCCACCCGCACCCCGGCCATGCTCACCGGCGCCTTCTCGCGCAGGCTGCCGATATTGTCGAACTTGGCAGTCACATAATAGCTGGGCGGCTGGCGCAGCTCGGTCAGGCCGCTGACCTGCAGGGCCAGGACCATCATCGCCGCCAGGCCGATGGCCACGAACACGCCGACCCAGATCTCCATGAGCCGCTGACTCATACCCTATGCTCCGTCAGTCGAACATCAGCGCGGTGAGCAGAAAGTCGATCCCGAGCACCGCCAGCGAGGCATGCACCACGCTGAGGGTCGTCGCCCGGCTGACGCCGCTGGAGGTCGGCACCGCCATGTAGCCCTTGTGCAGGGCGATCCAGCCGACCAGAAAGCCGAAGACGACGCTCTTGATCACGCCGTTCAAGATATCATCCTGGACGGTGACCGCGTTCTGCATGTTGGACCAGAAGGCACCGCCGTCGATCCCCACCATCCCCACGGCCACCAGGTAGCCGCCAAAGACGCCCACCGCACTGAACACCGCGGCGAGCAGCGGCACGGCCAGCAGGGCAGCGAAGAAGCGCGGCGCGAGGATGCGGCGCTCGGGATCGACGGCCATCATCTCCATGCTCGAAAGCTGCTCGGTGGCCTTCATCAGCCCCACCTCGGCAGTCAATGAGGAGCCGGCGCGCCCGGCGAACAGCAGCGCCGTCACCACCGGCCCAAGCTCGCGGACCAGCGACAGGGCGACCATGGTGCCGACCGCCTCGGTGGCCCCAAAGTCCGACAGGGTGTAGTACCCCTGCAGGCCGAGCACCATGCCGACGAACAGCGCCGAGACCAGGATGATCACCAGCGACAACACGCCCACGGCGTAGATCTGTTCGACGAGCAACCGCGGACGCACCACCACCTCGGGAGCGGCCCGCAGGATCCGCCCCATCAGCAGCACCGCCTCACCCAGGCCACGCAGCCCGTTCAGGGTCCGCTGCCCCAACGCCTGGAACAGACCGGTCATCGCCGCCCCCCGCCGATCAGCTCGTCGGCCAGCCCGGGCGCCGGATAGTGGAACGGCACCGGCCCGTCCGGCCGGGCATCAATGAACTGGCGCAGCGACTCCGACTGCGCCTCCTGCAGGGCCGCCGGGGTGCCCTCGGCGATGACCGCCCCGTCGGCCAGTACGTAGACGTAATCCGCGATGGCCAGGGTCTCCTGGACGTCGTGGGAAACCACCACCGAGGTCAGGCCGAGGACATCGTTGAGCCGCCGAATCAGGTCCACCAGCACCCCCATGGTGATCGGGTCCTGGCCGGCGAAGGGCTCGTCGTACATCACCATCGCCGGATCCATGGCGATGGCCCGGGCCAGGGCCACCCGCCGGGCCATGCCGCCGGAGAGCTCCGCCGGCATCAGCTCCCGGGCGCCACGCAGCCCCACCGCCTCGAGCTTGAGCAGAACCAGGGTCTCGAGCAGGGATTCGGGGAGCCGGGTGTGCTCACGCAGCGGGAAAGCCACATTCTCGAAGACTGACAGGTGGGTGAACAGCGCCCCGCTCTGGAACAGCACCCCCATGCGCCGACGCAGGCGATAGAGCGCCTGGCGACCGAGGCGGGGCACCTCCTCGCCCATGACCTCCACCGAGCCGGCCCCGGGCCGGAGCTGACCGCCCAGCACGCGCAGGAGGGTGGTTTTGCCCGTGCCACTCGGGCCCATGATGGCGGTCACCCGACCCCGCCGGATGTCGAGGTCCACGCCATCGAAGATCGCCCGGCCGCCGCGCTCGACCCGCAGGCCACGCACCCGCGCCAAGATCTCGTCGCCGGTGTCTGCGACGCCCATCAGCCTACTCGGTTCTGGAAAAGGGACCGGCAGTATCCATCCCCGCGCCGGGGTGGTCAATTCTGCCCCGGGGGTTGTCCGATCCGGCGAACAGATGTCGTAGAATGGACGGATGACGCCCATGCGCACCCTGATCGAACGGCATCAAGGCGCCCCGGAAGAAGGCGACGAGCGACTCCGGGCCCTCGGTCGCGCCGTCCTGCAGCTCGAGGCCGATGCCGTCGCCGCCCTCGGCGAGCGCATCGACCAGCCTTTCAGCGAAGCGTGCCGGCACATGCTCGCCTGCCGTGGACGGGTGATCGTCACCGGGATGGGCAAGTCCGGGCACATCGGCTCGAAGATGGCCGCCACCCTGGCGAGCACCGGGACACCGGCGTTCTTTGTCCACCCCGGCGAGGCCAGCCACGGCGACCTGGGCATGGTCACCCCCGACGATGTGGTCATCGCGCTGTCGAACTCCGGCGAGACCGACGAGCTCACCGCCATCCTGCCGCTGATCAAGCGCCTCGGGGTGCCGCTGATCGCCCTCACCGGACGTCCGGAGTCGACCCTGGCCCGGGCTGCCTCGGTCCACCTGAACGTCGGCGTCGAACAGGAGGCCTGCCCTCTCGGGCTGGCGCCCACGGCAAGCACGACGGCCACCCTGGCCATGGGCGACGCCCTCGCCGTCGCACTGCTCGATGCGCGCGGCTTCACCGCCGAGGACTTTGCCCGTTCGCACCCCGGCGGCAAACTCGGACGCCGGCTGCTGCTCCATATCGAGGACATCATGCAGACCGGCGAGCGCATCCCCCGCGTCGCCCCCGGAACTGCTCTCCGTGACGCCCTGCTGGAGATCAGCCGCAAGGGGTTGGGCATGACCGCCATCGTCGACGAGGAGCAGCGGGTGCTGGGCATCTTCACCGACGGCGACCTGCGCCGGACCCTGGACCGCGGGGCCGACATCCACCAGACCCCCATCGAGGCGGTGATGAGCCTGAGCCCGCAGACCGCGTCACCGGATCTGCTCGCCGCCGAGGCCGCCGAGCGCATGGAGCGCCACCGCATCAATGCCCTGCTGGTCACCGACGCCGAGGACCGGCTGGTGGGCGCCCTGAACATGCACGACCTGCTGCGCGCCGGAGTCGTATGAGCACCACCCCGCCCCGCCCCTACTGCGACGCACCCACGCCGGACGTCCTGCGCCGGGCCGAGCCGGTGCGCCTCGCCCTGTTCGACGTCGATGGCGTCCTTACCGACGGGACCGTCTTCGTCGGCGGCAGCGGTGAGCCGCTGCAGGCGTTCCACATCCACGACGGGAAGGGGCTGCGCATGCTCCAGGACGCCGGTATCGAGGTGGGCTGGATCACCGCCCGCGGGGGCCACTCGGTCATGCGCCGGGCCGAGGAGCTCGGGGTCCGCCACGTCCTGCGTGGCCGCTCGGACAAGGGCGACGCCCTGACCGAGGTGGCCGAGCGCCTCGGGCTCGCCCCGGAGGCGTGCGCCTACACCGGTGACGACCTGATCGACCTGCCGGCGATCCGCCGGGCCGGTTTCGGGGTCGCCGTGGCCGACGGCCACCCCCAGCTGCACGCCCAGGCCGACTGGGTCACTGCACGCCCCGGGGGGCGCGGCGCCGTGCGCGAGGTGGCCGAGCTGATCCTGCACGCCCAGGGCCACCTTGAACCGATGCTGCGCCGGGCGGAAGGCTGAGCCATGCGCCGCGGCTCCCTCTACCCCCTAGCAGCCCTCACCCTGACCGTCCTCCTCGGTCTGCTGCTTACCCGCGACCCGGCGCCGCCGGCCCCGGAGACCGCTGCCCCTCCCGAAGAGCGCCCGGACTTCTTCCTCGAGGGGTTTACCATGGTTGATTTCGACGAGCAGGGGCAGCGCCGTGCGGCCCTTTCCGGGCGCACCGGCGAGCACTTCCCCGGCCGCGGCGAGCTCGAGATCATCGACCCCGACCTGCGCATGCGCTCTCGCGACGGCGTCCTCTGGGAGGCCCGCGCCCCCTTCGGCATCGCCGAACGCGAGGGCGGGGAAGTCCGCCTGTTCGAAGAGGTGGACATCCGTCGTCCGGCCCAGCAGGCGCGTCCGCCGCTGGATATCAACACCCACAACCTGCTGGTGGACCTGCGCGCCGGCGAGGCGCGCACCGTCGAGGCGGTCACCGCTCGCGAGCCGGCCGGCACCCTGCGCGGAACCGGGATGACCCTGGATTACCGCGCGGATCGCCTGCGCCTGCACGCCGACGTCCGGGGGTCGTATGGAGCGTACTGACGCCGCCAGCCGTATCCGCGTGGGACTGCTCGTCGCCGCGACCCTGCTCGCCGCTGCCCTGCCGGCAACGGCCGTGGGCCAGCGCGACGAGGCACCGATCGAACTGGAGGCCGACCGGGTGGATGTCGACGCGGTCGCCGGAGTCAGCGTCTACGAGGGCGACGCCGTGCTCACGCGGGGCGAGATGCGCATCACCGGGGATCGCATGGAGGTCTACACCGACGAGGACGGCGACCTGAGCCACGTCTACGTCGACGGCACGCCGGCCACCTACCGCGATCACCCCGAGAACCAGCCTCGCCCCGTGCATGCCGAGGCGAAACGCATGGAGTACTACTCCCGCGGTCCCGAACGTGCCCATTTCCAGGGCGATGCACATCTCTGGCAGGGGGATGATCAAGTCACCGCCGAGACCATCGACGTCGACCTGGAGGGGCAGGTCATGAAGGCCCGCGGCGCCGAGGGGCAGCGGGCGCGGACCATCCTGTATCCGGCACGGCGCGAGGAGGAATGACCCGTTGGTGACGCTGCGCGCGGAGGGGCTGAGCAAGCGCTATCGCGGCCGCACCGTGGTCAACGGCGCGGGGCTGGAGGTCGCCGACGGTGAGATCGTCGGCCTGCTCGGCCCCAACGGGGCCGGCAAGACCACGTGCTTTTACATGGTCGTCGGCCTGGTGCAGGCCGACGAGGGACGAATCACCCTGGAAGGCGACGACCTCACCCGGTTGCCCATTCACGCCCGGGCCCGATTGGGCATCGGCTACCTCCCCCAGGAACCCTCGGTCTTTCGTAAACTGAGCGTTGCGGATAACGTACGGGCCATCCTGCAGCTGCGCGACGACCTGGACGGCACTGAGCGCGAGCAGGAGCTGGATCGCCTGCTCGAGGAGTTCGGCGTGACCCACGTGCGCGACTCCCCGGGGATCGCCCTGTCCGGGGGCGAGCGCCGGCGCGTGGAGATCGCCCGCGCCCTCGCGGCGAATCCGCGGTTCATACTGCTTGATGAGCCATTCGCCGGGGTCGACCCCATCTCGGTGGGCGAGATCCAGCGGATCGTCCGCCAGCTGGCGCAACGGGGTATCGGCGTGCTGATCACCGACCATAACGTGCGCGAGACGCTGGGCATCGTGCAACGCGCCTACATCCTCAGTGACGGCGAGGTGCTGGCCGCCGGGGACGCCGAGAGCGTGCTGGCCAACCCGCGGGTACGCGAGGTGTACCTGGGCGAGGACTTCCGCCTGTGAGTGACGGACTACGGATGCTTCAAGCACAACGGACACGGCCATGAAGCAGTCGCTTCAGCTACGCATCGGTCAGCAGCTGACCATGACCCCGCAGCTGCAGCAGGCCATCCGGCTGCTGCAACTCTCCAGCCTGGAGCTGCGCACCGAGATCCAGCAGGCCCTGGAGTCGAACTTCATGCTCGAGCTCGATGAGGAGGCCGAACCCGGGCAGGAGCAGGAGCAGCAGGAAACGGAACCCCACGAGGACGAGGCACCGGCCAGCGAACCCGCCGGCGAGGACATCCCCGAAGACCTGCCCCTGGACACCTCCTGGGACGACATCTACGACGGCAGCACGGCACTGAGCGCCCCCGGCGACGAGGGTGCGCAGCGCGACACCCTCGACAACCGGCCGGCCGCCTCCGACAGCCTCCAGCAGCACCTGCACGCGCAGATCGAGCTCGAGGCCTTCTCCGCCCGGGAGCGCTCCATCGCCGAGGTCATCGTCGACGCCGTCGGCGACGACGGCTACCTGACCCAGAGCACCGAGGATCTGCTGGCCGGCTGTCCGGCCGACGAGCAAGTCAGCGCCGAGGAGCTAGAGGCGGTCCTGCAGCGTGTCCAGCGGCTCGACCCGACCGGCGTTGCCGCCCGCGACCCTCAGGAAGCGCTGTGCGTCCAGCTCGAGCAGCTTCCCGAGGACACGCCCTGGCGTGCGGAGGCGCAGCACGCCCTCCTCCACCACCTGGAGCTCATCGCCGAACGCCGCCATGACGACCTGGGCCGCGCCCTGGGGGTCGGCGAAGATGCCCTCGGCGGCATCCTCGGTCTGATCCAGAGCCTCGATCCACGCCCGGGCTCGCAGATCAGCGACACAACCCCGGACTACATCATCCCCGATGTCCTCGTCGTGCGCCGCGACGGCGTCTGGCAGGTGGAACTCAACGGCGAGACCGCCCCCCGCTTGCGCGTCAACGCGTATTACGCCAGCCTGATCCGCAGAGCGGACCGCAGCGCGGACAACCACTGCCTGCGCAACCATCTCCAAGAGGCGCGCTGGCTGATCAAGAGCCTGCGCAGCAGGAACGAGACCTTGCTGAAAGTGGCCAGCGCCATCGTAGAGCGGCAACAGGGGTTCCTCGACCACGGCGAGGAGGCGATGCAACCACTGGTTCTGCGCGAGATCGCCGAGGCGGTGGAGATGCACGAGTCCACCATCTCCCGCATCACCACCAACAAGTACATGCACACCCCGCGGGGCACCTTCGAGTTCAAGTACTTTTTCTCGAGCCACGTGCAGACCAGCGACGGCGGAGAGGCTTCGGCGACGGCGATCCGGGCGCGGATCCGCCGGCTGATCGCCGAGGAGGATCGGGCAAAACCGCTGAGTGACAGCGCGATTGCGCGTATCCTTCATGAGGAGGGGATCCAGGTGGCGCGTCGGACGGTCGCCAAGTACCGGGAGTCCCTGTCCATCGCATCGTCGGCGGAGCGCAGGGAGGCCCGGGGGCGCTGAGGCCCCCGGCTCCGCCGGCGGCAAAGGGGTTCAGGAGGCGGTATGCAGATCAAGCTCAGTGGGCATCATGTCGAGATCACCCCGGCCCTCCGGGCGCATGTGAACGAGAAGATGCAACGCATCCAGCGCCACTTCGACCACGTCATCGATACCGAGGTGATCCTCACGGTGGAGAAGAAGCAGCAGAAGGCCGAGTCGGTCATCCACATCGGGGGTGGCGGCGGGCGCGTTTTTGCCGATGCCATCGAGGAGGATCTCTATGCAGCCATTGACGTGCTCGTGGACAAGCTTGACCGTCAGGTCCTGAAACACAAAGAGAAGGCCGTCGATCAGCGACGGCAGGGCGCGTCCCTCAAGGCCAGCCTTTAAGGCGGCGGGACGCGGTTCAGCGGGCCAGCCGATCGGACACTCCATGGACATCGAGCAACTCATCACGCCGGAACGTGTTCGCTGCGAGAGCGGCATCGAGGACAAGGAGCAGGTGCTCCTGCGCATAGGCGAGCTGATCGGGGCCAGCGGCGACGGCCTCGACGCCCGGGAGATCAGCAACCGGTTGCTGGCCCGTGAGCGACTGGGCAGCACGGGCCTGGGGCACGGCGTCGCCGTGCCCCACGCCCGCATCGACGGGATCGACCGCGCCATCGGGGCCCTCATCCGCCTGGACCGGGGCATCGATTTCGACGCCTTCGACAAGGCACCGGTGGACCTGCTCTTCGCCCTCGTCGTACCCGAGCACTTCACCGACGAGCACCTGCAGATCCTCGCCAGCCTTGCCGAGATGTTCAGCGACAGCAGCCTGTGCGAGCGGCTGCGCCGCTCCTCGGACGGGGACGAGCTGCAGATGGCCCTGCGCGAATGGCAGTCGCACGCCGACCCATCGTGAACGCGGCCGGGAACCGGCCGGTCATCCCCGGCCTGCTGATGGCGGTCCACGGCCGCGGGATTCTGCTGGAGGGCCCCAGCGGCGTGGGCAAGAGCGACGCCGCCCTGGCGCTGCTCGACCGTGGTCACGCCCTGGTGGCCGACGACGCCGTACAGCTGCGCCGCGACGGTGATCGCCTGCTCGGCGCCGGTCCGCAGCAGGGGCGGGGGCTGCTCTGCCTGCGCGACCTCGGCCTGGTGGACATCACCGAACTCTACGGCCCCGCGGCGCTGCGCAGCGAGACCGCCGTGGCTCTGTGCATCCAGCTCCAGCGCGCTCCCGGCCCCACCGAAGCCGAGGCCGCCCTGCACGGCCGGCGCGATCACCGCGAACTGCTCGGCCTGGCCCTACCCCGGGTGACCCTGACCGACAGCGAACGCCGGCCGCTGGCGCCGCTGATCGAGGCCGCCGCCGGCCGCCTCGTCGCGGAGGTCGCAACACACCAGCGCAGCGGCCGGAACCACGGGGTGCCGGCATGAGCGAACTGCGCCTGATCGTGGTCAGCGGCCTGTCGGGCTCGGGCAAGAGCGTCGCCCTGCACACCCTGGAAGACGCCGGTTACTACTGCATCGATAACCTGCCAGTGAGCCTGATCGGCGAGCTGGCCCGCTACGCGCAGAATCGCGACGCACCCACCGGCGAGCGCTTCGCGGTGGGGCTGGACGCCCGCAACCCGCCCCGCGACCTACAGCGCCTGCCCGAGACGCTGACTGCGCTGCGCGAGCAGGGCATCGCCACCGAGGTGCTGTTCCTCTACGCCGAAGACGCCATCCTCATGCGCCGCTATAGCGAGACCCGGCGGCGCCACCCCCTGGCCGAGGGCGATCAGCCGCTGGCCGACGCCCTGCGCGCCGAGCGCGCCCTGCTCGAACCGCTGCGCGAGGTGGCCGACTGGAGTATCGACACCTCGCGGACCACGGTCCACGACCTGCGCGGGCTGATCTCCGAGCGGGTCGCGGGCGAGCGCAGCGGTGTGTCGGTGCTGGTCCAGTCCTTCGGCTTTAAGCACGGCATCCCCACGGACGCCGACTACGTCTTCGACGCCCGCTGCCTGCCCAATCCACACTGGGAGCCTCGGCTGCGCGCCTACACCGGCCGCGATGACAGCGTCCGCGCCTTCCTGGAGGCGCAGCCCGAAACCGAGACCCTGTTCGACCAGATCGACACGATGATTCGCCACTGGCTGCCGGTCCATCAGCAGTCAGGGCGCAGCTACCTGACCGTGGCCATCGGCTGCACCGGCGGGCAGCACCGTTCGGTCTACCTCGCCGAGCGGCTGGCCGCAGCACTGCAGGCTGACTGCAGCCACGTGACCCTGCGCCACCGGGAGCTGTCATGAGGGTCGGACTGCTCATCGTCGCCCACCGACACATCGGCTCGGAGATCCTGGCCACGGCCTCGCGCACGCTCGGCATCTGCCCGCTGCAGACCGAGTCGCTGGAGGTCTTCAACGAGGACGAGCGCAACGAGCTACTCGAACGCGCCGGCTCCCTGATCACCCGACTCGACCAGGGGGCCGGGGTCCTCATCCTCTCCGACGCCTACGGCTCCACCCCCTCCAACGTCGCCGTGGCGGCCGGCACCGACCGCCACTGCCGGGTGGTCACCGGCCTGAACCTGCCGATGCTCCTGCGCGTCTTCAACTACCCCGGGCGATCCCTCGACGAACTGGCCGAATCCGCCGCTGCCGGCGGCCGAGCCGGCATCATCGCGGTCGGTGAAGGAGCCCCGCCGTCATGATCGAGCAACAAGCCACCATCACCAACCGCCTCGGACTCCACGCCCGGGCCGCCGCCCGTTTCGTGACCATCGCCAGCGAGTACGAGAGCGAGATCCACGTCCGCTACGGGGACAAGCGCGTCAACGGCAAGAGCATCATGGGACTGATGATGCTCGCCGCCGGCCATCAGGCCACGATCACCATTGAGGCCGAGGGCGCGGACGCCGAGGCCGCCCTCGAGGCCCTAACCCGTCTGGTGGCCGAGGGCTTCGGCGAGACCGAGCACGGTTGACCCGCGCCCGGCACCGGACGCTCACTGCCCGGCGACGGTCATCTCCTCGACCAGGATCGAGCCACAGCGGATGTTGCCGCGCCGGTCCACGTCGCCGCCCACCGCCTGGATGCCGGCGAAAAGATCGCGCAGATGGCCGGCGATGGTGATCTCCTGGACCGGGCGGTCGATGGCCCCGTTCTCCACCCAGAAACCGGCGGCACCACGGGAGTAGTCGCCGGTGACCAGGTTGACCCCCTGGCCCATCAGTTCAGTGACCACCACCCCGCGGCCCATGCGCCGGAGCAGGGCGTCGAAGTCCTCATCGCCGCCGCTGACCTCCAGGTTGTGGACGCCGCCGGCGTTGGCTGTGGTCTCCAGGCCCAGCCGGCGGGCGGAGTAGCTGTCCAGCACATAGCGCTGCAGCACCCCGTCCTGCACCAGCGCCGACTCGGTGGTGGCTACCCCTTCCGCATCGAACGCCGTGCTGCCCAGCGCCCGGCAAATGTGCGGCCGCTCGACCATCTGCAGCCAGGCGGGGAAGAGCTGCTCGCCGGCGCTGTCGACCAGGAACGAAGCCTGCCGGTACAGGGCACTGCCCCGGACCGCCGAGACCAGATGGCCCACCAGCCCGCGGGCCACGGGAGCACGGAAGAGCACCGGTACCCGTTCGGTGTTGAGACTCTCGGCGCCAAGCCGGGCCACGGCGTGCTCGGCCGCCTGGCGCCCCACAGCCCGGGCCTCTTCCAGAGCCGCGGGGTCGCGGGCCACGCTGTACCAGTGGTCGCGCTGCATGGCCTCGCCGCGTCCGGCCACCGCCACGCAGTGGATACCGTGGCGCGACTCCGGCAGCACCGAAAAGAAACCGTGGCTGTTGCCGTAGGCGTGCAGGCCGCGGTGGATGCTGACCCCGGCACCCTCGGTGTTCTCGATACGCCGATCGGCCTCCACCGCCGCCGCCTCGCAGTCGCGGGCGAGCTCCACGGCGTCGTCCGCCGACAGGGGCCAGGGGTGATCGAGGTCGAGGTCCGGCGGGTCCACCGCCATGCGCTCGGCCGGTGCCAGACCGTTCGCAGGGTCCTCGGAGGTGTAGCGGGCGATGTCGCAGGCCGCCTGCACGGCTTCGCGCACCGCCTGCTCGGACAGCTCCCCGGCCGAGGCACTGCCCTTGCGGCCACCGAAGTACACGGTGACCCCCATATCCCGGCCACGGTGGTGCTCCAGGGTATCGATCTCACCCTTGCGAACGTTCACCGAAAGGCCGATGTCGCCGGAGCAGGCCGCCTCGGCAGCATCGGCCCCGTGCCCGCGGGCCTCGTCGAGGGCCTGCTGCACCAGACCTTCCAGCGCTGCCGGGGCGGGTAGTTCGTTGCGGGGATCCGGCATGGATTCGCCTTCTCCGTTGTCAGTTGGGTTTCCAGGCGACGGCGCGGGGCGATCAAGCCTGGGTGCCGCCGACGGTCATGCCGTCGACCCTGAGCGTTGGTTGGCCGACCCCCACGGGGACGCTTTGCCCCTCCTTGCCGCAGACCCCGATACCGCCGTCGAGCTTCAGGTCGTTGCCCACCATACTCACCCGTGTGAGCACATCCGGCCCGTTGCCGATGAGGGTCGCGCCCTTGACCGGGTGCTGGATACGCCCGTTCTCGATCCAGTAGGCCTCGCTGGCCGAGAAGACGAACTTGCCCGAGGTGATGTCCACCTGGCCGCCGCCGAAGTTCACCGCGTACAGCCCCCGGTCCACCGAGGCGATGATCTCGTCGGGGTCGTGGGGACCGGCGAGCATGTAGGTATTGGTCATCCGCGGCATGGGCAGGTGGGCGTAGGACTCCCGGCGGGCATTACCGGTGCGCGCCATGCCCATCAGTCCGGCATTCTGCCGGTCCTGCATGTAGCCGGTGAGCACCCCGTCCTCGATCAGGGTGTTGCACTGGCTGGGGTGGCCCTCGTCATCGATGTTCAGCGACCCCCGCCGATGGGCGATGGTACCGTCGTCGACGACGGTACACAGCGGAGAGGCCACCCGCTCGCCAATGCGGTCGGTGAATGCCGAGGTCCCCTTGCGGTTGAAATCCCCCTCCAGGCCATGGCCGACGGCCTCGTGCAGGAGCACCCCGGGCCACCCGGGACCGAGGACCACGGGCAGATTCCCCGCCGGCGCCTCTTCGGCCTCGAGGTTGACCAGCGCCTGACGGGCCGCCTCGCGGGCATAGGCCTCGACACGCTCCGGCTCGACGAAACGCGTGTAGTCGTAACGCCCGCCCCCACCGGAAGCCCCGCTCTCGCGGCGCTCGCCGGCGGCCGCCAGCACCGAGACGTTGAGCCGGACCAGCGGGCGGATATCCCCGGCCCAGCCGCCCTCGGAGTTCGCCACCAGGATGGTGTCGTGGGCACCGGCCAGGCTCACCACCACGTGGACGATGCGCGGGTCGACGGCACGCGCCGCGGCCTCGGCACGGTGCAGCAGGGCCACTTTGTCGTCCGCGCTGAGGCTCGCCAGCGGATCATCGCCGTGGTAGAGCCCGCCCACGGCACCGCTGCGGAAGGCGGCCAGGCTGCGGCTCTGTCCGCTGCGCGCCACCGCACCAGCAGCCGAGGAGGCATCCAGCAACGCCTCCAGACCAATCTCGTCGCAGTAGGCGAACCCGGTCTTCTCGCCGCTGACGGCACGTACACCCACACCGCGGTCGATGCTATGGCTGCCCTCGCGGACGATGCCGTCCTCAAGCACCCAGGCCTCGCGCCGGGCGGCCTGGAAATAGAGATCGGCGAAGTCCACGCCTGGGCGCAGCAGGCGGCTGAACACCTGACCGAGGCGCGCCTCGTCGAGTGCGGCCGGCGCCAGCAACCGCTCCTCGGCTTGACGAAGCGGGTCCGGGGTCGCAGTAGCGGCTTCGGCGTGGTTCATCATTCGGTCACCTACAACTTGCGGTGAAGGAGGGCCGGGAAACGCTCCCGGATCTCGTGCAGGCGGCTCAGGCTCACCTCCACGGTGATCACCCCGGCGCCGCGTTCCAGGCTCTTCATGACGCGCCCCCACGGGTCGACGATCATGCTCTCACCGTGGGTCTCACGGCCATTGACGTGGTAGCCGCCCTGATCCGACGCCACCACGTAGCAGAGATTCTCGATGGCCCGGGCACGGACCAGCACGCTCCAGTGCGCCTCGCCGGTCACGGCGGTGAAGGCCGATGGAACCGCTAGGATCTCTGCCCCCTGGGCGGCCAGCTCGCGGAATAGCTCCGGGAAGCGCAGGTCGTAGCAGACTGCCACGCCGAGCCGCCCGAGCGGCGTCTCCACCACCAACGGGGTCTCCCCGGGCTGCTGGGTGTTCGATTCCCGATAGGCCTCGCCTGGAGCCACCTCTACATCGAATAGATGAATCTTATCGTAGCAGGCCAGGCGGCTGCCATCGGGACCGTAGACCGTCGCCGCCGGCCGGATGCGCTCAGGAGTCGCGCCCTGCAGCGGGATGGTGCCGCCGACCAGCACGATTCGGTGGCGACGGGCCTGCTCGGCTAGGAACGCCTGGATGGGACCGTTGCCCTCGGCCTCGGCGTGCTTGAGCTTGTCGGTGTCCTGGTAGCCCATGATGGCGAAGTTCTCGGGCAGGACCACCAGCTCGGCCCCGGCCTCGGCGGCCTCGCCGATGAGCCGTTCGGCCTCCTGGAGGTTGGCCTCGACGTGGGGGCCCGAGGCCATCTGCACCGCCGCCAGGTTGTGACGCCGGGACTGGCCGTTCTCGGAGAGCCCTCGGGCTCGATTAGCGCTGTGTTGCATCCTCGACTCCAAGCCTGATGACGCGGGGCTCGTGCCACGGCCCCGCCACGCGATAGCGCACCGCCGCTGCCCGGTCCACCCCCTCGCCCAGCAGTTGATCGGCCAGGAAACCGCCGGCAGCCCCCACCCCGCCGCCGAGCAGCGCCCCGAGTAGCGGCAACGTCGCCCCGAGGCGCGGCTCGACAACGACATGATTATCGTAGACACGCTGCGCCAGATTCATGTTCCCCGATATGGTAACGCGCGCCGCCGGTCCGGCGATGCGCAGATCATCGACGTGGGCGTAGCCACCGGCAGCGGTCACCCGGCCGCTGATGCGATCGAAAGCAAAACCCTGCCCGGAGAGGTCGGCGAAGTCGAGCAGGATCCGCCTCGGCAGCATACGCAGCCCCAGCAGCCCCACCACGCGCCCGGCGCCCGGATCCACTTCGGTGATGCGCCCGTCGTTCATGCGCACCCGCACCGCGCCTACCAGATCGACCAGCTCCACCCCCCACGGAGCCTGGGGCCAGCCGAGCTCGGCGGAGATGTCGACGTCCGCCACCGTCACCGCCCGCGGTGCCTGCAGCAATCCGAGCAGATCCCCCACATCGCCGCTGCGCAGCCGGCCCCGCAGTGCCGTTCCGGTGGGCCGCCACTCCCCGCTGGTCACCAGGTGCAGCGTGGGCCCGCGGATACTAGCTTCATCCATGTACAGCACCTCGCCGCGGGGGCGCAGCCGGACTCGACCGGCACCGGCCACGCGGCCGGCGAGACGCACACTGGCCACGTCGATATCCACCTCGGGCCAAGCCGCCGCGCCGGGCCCGGCCATGCGGGGACGGGGGTCAGCCAGGTCCGGCCCGGCATCCGGGGCAGCCTGCGGCACCGGCAGATCCAGGTGATCCAGGTCGGCCCGGACCCGCCTCAACGCCTCGTCCCAGGTGACCTGACCGCTGATCAGATCGCCGCGCAGGGCCAGCTGCCCGGGCTGATCGGCGTACCACTCCGCCGCCAGCGTCTGGTCGCCGTACCCCCGTGCGCCGACGGTCAGATCGCCGACGCGCAAGTGGCCACGCAGCGGAAGCGGCGGCCGCCAGGCCGCGCCCTGCGCACCCAGACCGGACAGACCGTCGCCGGCCTGCCCGATCAGCCAGCGCCGCCAGGCATCGAGGTCCAGCTCGTCGATCCGGCCCTCGACGACACTCCCGCGGGTCGGCAACCTCAACGCACCGGGGCCGAAGCGCAGGGCCAGCGACCGCGGCAGGCCGTCTTCGCCCGCCGCCGCCCCGGCGCGCATCAGCTCCTCACCGTAGCTCAGCCAGTACGACTCGAGCCCCCCGGCCGAGAAGCCCAAGTCCGCCTGCACGTGGCGGCGCTCGTCGCGCTCGACCCCGAACGGTGCCGGCAGGGCCATCTGCGTGCCTGCGAGGCTCGAGCGCACCCGCAGGCTCATCTCCGGCCTCTGGAGGTGCGGCTGGAAGGCTGGCAGGCGGGCACGGACCGACCACGGGGCGGCACCGCTCAGCCAGGCCGGATCCTCGGCCAGCCCCTCGAGCAGGCTCGCTGGCGTGCCGTGACCGGCGGCGTCGAGGAGGATACGCGACCGCCCTTCCACGGTGGCGGTACGCACCCCAATCGACAGCGGTTCGCCGCCCCAGCGGCCGGTCAGCTCCCCGGCGCTGCGTATGCCGGCGGCATCGAAGCTCAGGGCACCGGTCAGTGCCTGGGCATGCACCCAGCGATCGATGCCCGCATCGACCCCGTGGAGCTGCACCCGGCCGTCGAGCAGGACCGTCTCGGGGTGAACCATCTCCAGGGGCACGGCCAGATCCAGGTCGAGGGCCATCGGGCCGCTGGCGTACAGCGGCACCGGATCGCCGAGCCACTCGCGCCCCAGCGGAGAGCCGGCGAGGAAGCCCAGACCACCACCGGCATCGCCCTCGCCTCGACCGCGCACGGTGAGGATGGGCTCGCGCAGATCGTGGATACCCACCGCCACGTCGCGCAGTTCCACCCCGTTGGTGTACCCGCGACCGGTGATGGCCATGCTGGCGTTATGGAAGCGCAGGTCGGCGTGGATGCCGGTCAGCCGCGGCCAACCGCGGTCGTAACGCAACTGGCCACCGCGCACCCCGGCACGGACGTCGAAGACACCCTCACCGGCGTCGAAGGGGAAGCGGTCGGGACGGCCGAAGAAGAGCAGCTCGGCACCGTGGGCGGTGCCGCCGAGCAGGCCGTCCTCCAGCCACTCGACCACCTCCGGTGGCGTGACCCCGGCCGGCACGTAGGCGGGCACCCGCTCGATGGGGATTTCATCGGCGCTGGCGCGCAGGAACAACCGCGGGGTGTCACCATCGCCGCCGGTGAGCGACCCGCGCCCGCTGGCGCGGGTATCGGCGTTCTCGACAAACACCCGCGGCAGCTCGACGGACCAGCGCCCGTCGGGCTGCCAGCTACCGCCGAGCACTGCCCGGGCCCGGCCCACGGCGACATCCTCCCGGAACAACCAGGGCAGCTCGAGCGCCGTCTCGGCCGCGGCCAGTTCAGCGGTCCAGTCCCGCCCGGCAAAGCGCGCCTCGGCGGCCAGGTTGTCGACTCCCGGCGCCGGCCGCCGCGGCTCCATGCCCAGGTCACGACCGCGCAGATTGCCGTGGAGAGCATCGGCCCGGCCGTCGGCCAGCTCCAGCCAGAGCCGACCGTCGAGGATCCCGGAAGCACGCGTATCGGTCAGGACGGCTGCCCAGGGAGCCACGGCGACCCCGTCAAACGCCGCATAAACGGTCGCCGCGGCGGGCGCCTGCAAGGGCAACCGGGCGGCCAGCTGCAGCCCCCGGCCCGGCCCAGCCTCGTCCCCGGCGCTGCGCAGGCCGAGCTCCAGCGCCTCGGCGTCGCGGCGTCCGGCCAGCTCGAAACGGACACGCTCCCCGGCCGTACCCCGGCGGGGGATCAGCTCCACGGCGGCATCGCGCAACGCCACACGCCGCGGGACCGCCCGCAGGTCCAGCGCCGCCGCCCCTTGCTGCACCCCGTCCCCCAGCCCCGGCACGGACCAGCCATGCCGGTCCGCCTCCACGGTGACGCGCAACCCCGCCGCCGACACGGCGGCCCACCGGAGCGCGCCGGCACGCAGGCTCTCCAGCGGCGCCGGGGTCAGCGTGGTCCGCTCCAGGGTGATCGGCGCCTCGTCCCCGACCCGCACACCGGTCAGCTCGATCCCCGGCCACAGGCCGCGCCAGACCAGATCAGCACTGTCCACGGCCACCGGCGCCCCGAGGGCCTCGGCAGTCAAGCGTTCCACCGGCGCGTTCAAGTTGGGGGCCAGCCAGACGGCCAGACGCAGTGCTGCAGCGCCGAACAGCGCCGCCAGCAGCACCAGGCGCAGGCCGCGCAGCACGCGCGGGCCGAAGCGGCGCATCAGGGCAACCATAACGACGGATTATACGGGAATGACGTCGTACTGGTCGGCCACGTAGAGGGACTCGACCTGCAGCTCGATGGGTCGCTCGATGAACTCCTCAAGCTGCGCCAGGCTGGTGGATTCCTCGTCGAGTAGCACCTCAACGACCGACGGCGCGGCCAGCACGATCACCCGCTGCGACTCGAACTGGCGCACCTCGCGCAGGATCTCGCGGAAGATCTCGTAGACCACCGTTTCGGCGCTCTTCACCGTACCCCGGCCACCGCAGGTCGGACACGGCTCGCAGGTCACCTGCTCGAGGCTCTCCCGCGTCCGCTTGCGGGTCATCTCCACCAGCCCCAGCGAGGAGACGGCACCGATCTGCGTCTTGGCGTGATCCCGCTCGAGGGCCTTTTCCAGGGCACGCAGAACCTGGCGGCGGTGCTCGGCGTCGGTCATGTCGATGAAATCGACGATGATGATGCCGCCGAGGTTGCGCAGGCGCAGCTGCCGGGCGATGGCCTGGGCGGCCTCCAGGTTGGTCTTGAAGATGGTCTCGTCGACGTTGCGATTGCCGACGAAACCACCGGTGTTCACATCGATGGTGGTCATCGCCTCGGTCTGATCGATGATCAGATGCCCGCCGGACTTGAGATCCACACGGCGCGACAGAGCGCGCTCGATCTCCTCTTCAACCCCGTAGAGATCGAAGATCGGCCGCTCGCCGGCGTAAAGCTCCACCCGCTCGGCAACATGGGGCAGCAGGTCCTTGCAGAAGTCACGCAGGCGAAGGTAACCCTCGCGGGAGTCCACCCGAACCCGCTCCAAGTCCCGGGTGGCCAGATCCCGCAGGGCACGCAGCAGCAGGGGCAGATCCTCGTGGACCAGGGTCCCGGGCTGCGCCGCGCCGGCGCGCCGGCGGATGCTCTCCCAGAGCCGCACGAGGAAGTCGTGGTCGGCACTCAACGCCTCGTCCGCGGCCCCCTCCGCCGCGGTGCGGAAGATCAGCCCGGCCTCCCCGCGCTCGGCGTCGAACCCCTGAGCCACCGCACGCAGCCGCTCGCGCTCGGCCTCCTCCTCGATCCGCGCCGAAATGCCCACGCCCGCGGAGTGCGGGGTCAGGACCAGGTAGCGCGAGGGCACGGTGATCTGCGTAGTGAGCCGGGCCCCCTTGTTGCCGATCGGGTCCTTGATGACCTGCACCAGCAGCGCCTGCTGCTCGCGCAGCAGCCGGTCGATGGGGGGTGGGGGTCCGCCGGATTCGCGCTGCAGATCCGAGACGTGCAGGAAGGCGGTGCGCTCCAGCCCGGCATCCACGAAGGCTGCCTGCATACCGGGCAGCACGCGGCGCACCTGGCCCAGGTAGATGTTGCCCACCAGCCCGCGGCGGCGGGCCCGCTCCAGGTGGACCTCCTGAAGGACGCCGTTCTCGACCAGGGCCACCCGCGTCTCGCGGGGGGTGAGGTTGATGAGGATCTCCTGGCTCACGCGCCCCCTACCAGCGCTCGCGCCAGGGGATCTCGAGCTTGTCGAGCAGCAGCGTGGTCTCGTAGAGCGGCAGCCCCATGACCCCGGTGTAACTACCCTCCAGGTGTTCGACGAAGACCCCGCCCCGGCCCTGGATGGCGTAGGCCCCCGCCTTGTCCACCGGCTCGCCGCTGGCCCAGTAGCGGGCCCGCTCCTCGGCGGTGATCTCGCGCAGGGTCACCTGGCTGACCGACAGCCGGGTGGCCTCGCGATCGTCGACCAGCGCCACCCCGGTCACCACCCGGTGGGTCTGCCCCGACAGGCGCTCGAGCATACCGTGGGCGTCGGCCTCGCTGGCGGGCTTGCCGAGGATCTCACCGTCGAGGACCACCGCGGTATCCGCGCCGAGCGCCGGCGCCTTTTGCTCAGCAGCGGCGTGGCCGCGCCGGGCCTTCTCCAGGGCCATGCGCAGGACGAACATCTCGGCGCCCTCACCGGGCTCCGGGGTTTCGTCGACGGCGACCGGCAGCGTGTGATACCCGATACCAATGCGCTCGAGCAATTCGCGCCGGCGGGGCGACCCGGATGCGAGGATGATGTAAGGCTCCATTTCCCTAGACCTTGTGGCGGTGCGCTCAGGTTCGATGATACGGATGCCCGCTGAGCAGCGTCCAGGCGCGGTAGACCTGCTCGGCGACCAGCACCCGCACCAGCATGTGCGGAAGGGTCAGCGGCGACAGCGACCAACAGGCATCGGCGCGCTCGCGGACCGCCTCACTCAGCCCGTCGGCGCCGCCGATGACGAAGGCTGCCTCGCCACCCTCGTGGCTCCAGCGCCCCAGGCTGCGCGCCCACTGCCGGGTGTCGCGGGGCTTGCCGGCCTCGTCCAGGGCCACGCAGACCGCTCGCGACGGCAGCGCCCGGAGTAGCCGCTCGCCCTCGCGCTCGCGGGCGTGGGGGTCGTCGTTGCCGCGCCCGCCGGCACTGACCTCGTGCAGTTCCAGACGCCACCCCCTGCCCAGGCGCCGGGCGTAGTCCTCGAAACCGTCCCGCACCCAGCGCGGCGGCTTCTGGCCTACTGCGACGAGGTGGAGGCGCAAGCCTCGTCCATCTCCCACATGCGCTCAAGGCGGTAGAAATCGCGGCTCTCCCGGGTCATGACGTGGACCACGGCATCACCCAGGTCGATCAGCACCCACTCCGAGTTCGGCTCGTCGCCCTCCACGCCCAGCGGCGTCAGCCCGCTGGCCTTGGCGTCGTCGACCAGGCTGCGCGCCACCGCGTGCACGTGGCGACGGGAGGTGCCAGTGGTGACCACGATCAGGTCGGTCACCGGCGTGCGCCCGCGGACATCAATGGCCACCGTGTCCAGGGCCTTGATCTCGTCGAGGGACTCGCGGATCCGTTGCTCCAGCTCTTCCACCACCATGACGACCTCTTACAACTGCGGATAGCCGTACCAGCCCGCCTCGACCACCCGCTGCCGCACCGTCTCGGGCAGCAGATAGCGCACGGACCGACCCACGGCCAGGGAACGGCGGATCCCCGTGGCGGAGATATCCACCGGTGTCACCGCCTGGAACAGGATGCGCCCGGCCGGGCTATGGCGCAGGCCCGCCGGCTCTTCGGTGACGCGGTCGGCCACTTCCTCGGCAAGTGCCTCGGGCAGCGCGCCGCGCACGCCGGGCCGCTCAGTGACCACGACGTGGGCACGCTCGAACAGCAGCCGCCAGCGCGACCAGCCCGGCAGGCCCAGGAACGTGTCGTAGCCAAGGATCAGACAAAGCGAGACCCCGCCCAGCTCGGCTCGGAGCTCGGCCAGCGTGTCGACGGTGTAGGAGGGGCCGTCGCGATGGAGCTCGCGCTCATCGACACAGGCGCTGGGATTGCCCGCCACGGCCCGGCGCACCAGCTCCGCCCGCTGCTCCGGCCCGACCCGCGGGCGAGCGCGGTGGGGCGGGATGCGCGCCGGGATCAGGCGCAGCTCGGAGAGTTGTACCGCCTCGCGGACCTCCTCGGCCGGGCGCAGGTGACCGTAGTGGATCGGGTCGAACGTGCCACCAAGCAGGCCAATGGTGCGCAGCGGTTGTCTCACGCGGCGACTCACCTCGCTGTCAGCTGCGGACGTGGCCGTCACCAAGGACGATCCACTTCTCGGTGGTCAGCCCTTCCAGCCCCACCGGGCCGCGGGCGTGGAGCTTGTCGGTGCTGATCCCGATCTCGGCACCGAGGCCGTACTCCTGACCGTCGGCGAAACGGGTCGAGGCATTGACCATCACCGAGCTGGAATCCACCTCGCGGAGGAAGCGCTGGGCCAGCGGATAACTCTCGGTGACGATGGCCTCGGTATGCCCAGAGCTATAGCGCTCGATGTGCGCCACGGCCTCTTCGAAACCGTCCACCACTCGCACCGAGAGGGTCGGCCCCAGGTATTCGGTAGCCCAGTCCGCTTCCGTGGCAGGTACAGCCTCTGCGAGCCGGTCCCGGGTGCGCTGGCAGCCGCGCACCTCGATCCCGGCCTCGCGCAACTGGCGGCCGATCTCCGGGAGGACGCGCCCGGCGGCGGCCTCGTCCACCAGCAGCGTCTCCATCGTGTTGCAGGTGCCCAGGCGCTGCGTCTTGGCATTGACGGCGATGGCCACTGCCTTGTCGGTATCGGCCGCCCCGTCGATGTAGACGTGACAGACCCCGTCGAGGTGCTTGATCACCGGCACCCGCGCCTCGCGCGCGATGCGCTCGACCAGGCCCTTGCCGCCACGCGGGACGATCACGTCCACCGACTCGGGCATCTGGATCAGGGCGCCGACGGCATCCCGATCCGTGGTCGCGACCACCTGGACGCCGTCGCCGGGCAGCCCGGCATCTTCCAGCCCGGCGCGGATCTGCTCAGCGATGGCCCGATTGGAACGGATCGCCTCGGAGCCGCCGCGCAGGATGGTGGCGTTGCCCGACTTGATGCACAGCCCGGCGGCATCGGCGGTGACGTTGGGACGAGACTCGTAGATGATGCCGATCACCCCGATGGGCATGCGCATGCGGCCGACCTGGATCCCCGAGGGCCGCGCGGAGAGTTCGCGCACCGCGCCAACCGGGTCCGGCAGCCCGGCGATCTCGCGCAACCCGTCGGCCATACCCTGGATGCGCCCCGGGGTCAGCTCCATGCGGTCGATCAGGGCCGGATCGAGCCCGGCCTCGCGGGCAGCGTCCAGGTCCGCGGCGTTGGCCGCGGCGATGGCCTCGGCACCCGCCTCGATGCGGGCGGCAATGGCTGCCAGGGCGCTGTTACGCGCCCCGGTGCCGGAACGTGCCAGGGCACGCCCGGCCGCCCGGGCCTGCTGCCCGACCCGCCGGATGGTCTCGGTGATGTCGCTCGACTGCTCTGCACTCATCGGGTTTGCTCAAATGGCCTCGATCAGGAACAGGGTGTACCTTCCGGCACTATTTTGCCATGGCACGCGCCAGGCGAGAGACCAGGGCCCGCAGCTGCTCCCACGGCTCCCCCGGCGGGAGCCCCTTGATCGCCCGATCCACCCGGTGGCAGCGCTGCAGCAACTGCCGCCAGGTGGCCACCGGGCGCCGGCGGGCGGCATTGCGCAACCGCGCGGCCCGCCGCTTCCAGATCCGCTCGCGCTGCAGCACGCCCTCGTCGGCGCCGGCCGCCAGCCGTGCCGCCACACGGATATCCCGGGCCAGGGCCCAAAGGATCAGCGGAGGCTGCACGCCCTCCTCCTCCAGCGCGGCCAGAACGCGCAGCGCCCGCGTCCACTCCCCGTCCAGGGCAGCGTCGGCCAGATCGTCCACGGTATAGCGGGCGCTGTCGGCCAGGGCCCCGGCGGCCGTCTCGACATCCACACCGCCCCCGCTGCCGACGAGCAGGCGCAGCTTCTCCACCGCCTGGTCCGCAGCCAGCAGGTTGCCCTCGGAGCGCTCGGCGATGAGCGCCGCCGCCTCGGGGTCCGCCTGCAGCCCGGCGCGGCGCAGCCGCTCGGCCACCCAGCGCGGCATGTCGCGGCCCGGCACCGGCCAGCAGTAGACAAAGATGCCGGCCCCGGCCAGCGCCCGCGCCCACGCCGCCTCCCGGGCCGAACGCTCCAGGCGGCCACTGGTCACCAGCAAGACGGTGTCCTCCGGGGCGTCGCGGCAGTAGGACTTGAGGGCCTCGGCCCCGTCGCGCCCGGGCTTGCCGCCGGGCATGCGCACCTCCAGGAGGCGGCGATCGCCGAACAGCGACAGGCTGCCCGCAGCCTCGGTCAGCCGCCCCCAGTCGAACCCGGCATCGACATCGAGCACCTCGCGCTCGGCGTGCCCGGCCTCGCGGGCCGCACGGCGCACGGCGTCGGCGGCTTCGCGCTGGAGCAGCGGCTCCTCCCCGGCGATGAAGCAGACCCGGGGCAGCACCCCGCGCTCGAGCTGGCGATGCAGGGTCTCCGGCCGCTCGGCCATCAGCGCAGAGCCTGGAGCCGCAGCATCAGCAGGCGCACGGCGTCGGCTCGCAGCTCCTCCTCCAACTCCGCCTCGCGAGCCCGGCGCTCGTCGGCCCCGCCGTCCGGATCGGCAAAGGTGCGCTGGGCATCCAACGAGGTGCGCTGGATGCGCGTCTCGCCCTCGGCATCGACCACGCTGTAGTCGATGGTGTAGGTCAGCCGGTAGTCGAGCACATCACCGCCGGCCCCGACCGAGGCGGTGTCGCGGCTGCTGCCCCGACCGTGCAGGGTCAGCACCCACTCGGCACCGGCGGCGCTCTCGGTGTACTGCCCGCCGCCCCCCTCGATGGCGCGGCGCACCTCGCGGCGCAGCTCGCTGCTACCCGCCTCGTCCACCACCTGAATGACCCGGTCGTCCAGCGAGATCCCGCCCGGAGCGCCACGCAGCTGCCAGCCGCAGGCGCTCAGCGCCAGGGCCAGTACTGCCACGCCCAGCAGCCCGGCCACCCCCTGGGACCGGTTCCGCCACGATAATCGCATCCGCACCCCCTGGCGGCGGAAGGCCGCTACTTGGCCACCACGTTGATGAGCTTGCCGGGGACGAAGACCACCTTCCTGATCTCCTTGTCGGCCACGAAGCGCTGCACGTTGTGCTCGGCCAGCGCCGCCTCCCGGGCCTGCTGCTCATCGGCGTCGGCGGGCAGGGTGACGTGGCCGCGAAGCTTGCCGTTAACCTGGACCACCAGCTCCACCTCGTCACGGACCAGCGCCTGCTCGTCCGCCTCGGGCCAGGCGGCCTCGACCACCGGGGTCGTATGGCCGAGCTCGAACCACAGGTGGTGGCAAAGGTGCGGGGTGATCGGCGCCAGGATCAGCACGGCTGCCTCCAGCCCCTCCTGCATCACCGCACGGCCAGCGTCGCTGTCGTCCCCGGCCTTGCCCAAGGCGTTGCACAGCTCCATCACCGCCGCGATGGCGGTATTGAAGGTGAAGCGCTTGCCGATGTCATCGGAGGCCTTGGCGATGGTCTCGTGAACCTTGCGCCGCAAATCGCGCTGGGGGTCGCTGAGCGCCTGCGGATCCAGCGCCGGCGCCGAACCGCGTGCGACGTGATCGCGCACCAGGCCATGGAGGCGGCGCAGGAAGCGGTAAGCGCCCTCGACCCCGGAATCCGACCACTCCAGGGACTGATCCGGCGGCGCCGCGAACATGGTGAACAGGCGCACGGTATCGGCGCCGAAACGTTCGACGAGCTCTTGGGGGTCGACGGTATTGCCCTTGGACTTGGACATCTTGGTCCCGTCCTTGAGCACCATGCCCTGGGTGAGCAGCCGGGTAAACGGCTCATCGGAGCTGACCAGCCCCTCGTCGCGCAGCACCTTGTGGTAGAAACGCGCGTAAAGCAGATGCAGAACGGCGTGCTCGATCCCACCGATGTACTGATCCACCGGGGCCCAGTGGTCTGCCCGCTCGTCGAGCATGGCGCTGTCCTGATCGGCGCAGGCGAAGCGGGCGAAGTACCAGGACGACTCCATGAAGGTGTCGAAGGTGTCCGTCTCACGCTGCGCCGCACCGCCACACTCGGGGCAGGTGGTCTCGTAGAACGACGGCATGGACTTGATCGGCGAGCCGCTACCGCTGATCGCCACGTCCTCGGGCAGCGTCACCGGCAGCTGATCGTCGGGAACGGGGACCGGGCCACAGTCGGCACAGTGGATCATGGGGATCGGGGCGCCCCAGTAGCGCTGCCGCGACACACCCCAGTCGCGCAGGCGGTACTGCACCCGACGCTGGCCCCGCCCCTCGCCCTCGAGGCGCTCGGCGATGGCCACGAAGGCGCGATCAGAGGGCATGCCGCTGAACGGGCCGGAGTCGGCCAACACGCCGTAGTCGCTGAAGGCACCGGCGGAGATGTCCAGCTCGCTGCCGTCGGGCGGGTGCACGACGGGCCGGATGGGCAGCCCATAGGCGCTGGCGAACTCCCAGTCACGCTGATCGTGGGCGGGCACCGCCATGACCGCGCCGGACCCGTACTCCATGAGCACGAAGTTGGCAACCCAGACCGGGATCCGCTCACCGGTGAGCGGATGCACGGCCTCGAGCCCGGTGTCGGCGCCGCGCTTCTCGCGGGTGGCCAGATCGGCCTCCGCCGTGCCGCCCGAGCGGGCTTCGTCAACCAGCTCGGCGATGGCCGGGTTGCCCTCGGACAGCTCCAGGCTGATCGGATGCTCCGGCGCCAGGCCCATATAGGTGACCCCGTAGAGGGTGTCCGGGCGCGTGGTAAAGACGGTCAGCTGCTCGTCGCGACCGGCCAGATCGAAACTCAGCTCGACGCCCTCGGAACGGCCAATCCAGTTGCGCTGCATATTGCGCACCTGCTCGGGCCACCCTTCGAGCTCATCGAGCGCCTCGAGCAGCTCGTCGGCGTAGTCGGTGATACGCAGGAACCACTGCGGGATCTCGCGCCGCTCGACCAGGGCCCCGGAGCGCCAGCCCCGCCCATCGATCACCTGCTCGTTGGCGAGCACGGTCTGATCCACCGGGTCCCAGTTCACCGCCGCGGTATCGCGGTAGACCAGCCCCTTGCGGTAGAGCCGCGTGAACAGCCACTGCTCCCAGCGGTAGTAGTCGGGATCGCAAGTGGCCAGCTCGCGGGACCAGTCGTACCCGAAGCCGAGCCCCTTGAGCTGCTCGCGCATGGCGGCGATGTTCTCGCGGGTCCACGCTGCCGGGGGCACCCCGCGCTCCATGGCGGCGTTCTCGGCGGGCAGTCCGAAGGCGTCCCAGCCCATGGGCTGGAGGACGTTGTAGCCCTGCATGCGCTTATACCGGCTGACCACGTCGCCGATGGTGTAGTTGCGTACGTGGCCCATGTGCAGCCGTCCGCTGGGGTACGGGAACATCGACAGGCAGTAGTACTTGGGGCGTCCGGTGTCCTCGCGCGCCCTGAAGGTCTGCTGCTGCTCCCAGTAGGCCTGGGCCTCGGCTTCGATCTCTTTCGGTCGGTACTGGTTGTCCATCGGTGTCTGTCGCTTTCCCGGGCAGGTGAGCCGTGCAGGATAACGGAGCCACGTCCCGGGGTTCTAGTTGCGCGGCCCCCGGATCCGCCGGGCAGGCTCGCATCCGGCAAGCAATCTGCACATCGGCCGGCGTTGCTAGTACCTTGGTACCCAGTACCCGAGGTGCGATGGCATCGACCCGACACGGAGGCCGCATGAGCAAAAAGTCCGACCCGGAACACCAGGCGGGCCACCTGCCCACCAGCTACGAGCGCATGCTCACCCGCCTGCGCGAGCGCTTCGCCAGCTGCGAGGATGGCGGCCCGCGCCTGGCCCAAGCTCTGGAGGAGGTCAAGCGAGCCATGGTCGCCGACGGCGAACTGCCCCGCGCCGACGCCGACCGGGTGGGCGACGCCCTGCAGCGCGACCTGGAGGAGGCGGGCGCCTGGCTGGCCGACCGCAGCCACGACCACCCGCTGCGCGACTGGCTGCGCATGGACCTACAGATGCTGGAGAGCTGGCTTTGGGACGCCTTTTCCTCGGTGGCCGACCGCACCAGCATGGAACTGCGCGGATTCGTAACCACCGGCGAGCCCAGCCTCTACCACACCGACGAGATCGCCGGCCCCGGCGAACTGGCGTGCATCGCCTGCGGGCGCACCATCACGCTGCAGCGCCCCGGCCACATCCCGCCGTGCCCGGGCTGCGAGCACACCGAGTTTGTACGCACGGCACACCGCGACGCAGAGCGGTGATGTGTTGACGGACAAGACGCGGAGGTGGCCCGTGGCGAGGGACGGGCCACTCGGACTCGGCGCGATTCACTGCGCCATGAAGCAGGAAACAACGGAAAAGGGAGGGGAGATGGAGCGGGTGATGGGATTCGAACCCACGACCCCAACCTTGGCAAGGTTGTGCTCTACCACTGAGCTACACCCGCTGTGTCGTTACGGGTGCGCATTCTACAGGCATCGCCGCCGGCGTCAACCCCCTTGTTTCTGCAGGCAATGGCGAGGGCCGGGGCTCGCGTGCCACGGCCACTTGAAACCCCGCCCCGAAGCGGGTAATGCTGAGCAGAACTGGACCCGGGGCCTGGAAGCCGTATCGGCCCGTGCAACCCGTCCAAGCCGAACCGGCCGCACCAGGGAGGCGCCATGAAGTCCGCCCCGATTCCCGATGACGAACACATCCGGCTGGCGGCACTGTACAGCTACCGCATCCTCGACACCGAGGCCGAGGCGGCCTTCGATCGCTGTGTCCGCACCCTCTGCCGAATCTACGACGTACCCATCGCCGCGGTCTCCTTCGTCGACCGCGACCGGCAGTGGTTCAAGTCGGCCCGCGGCCTAGAAGACTGCGAAACCCCCCGCTCCATCTCGTTCTGCGGTCACGTCATCGCGGAAGGGGGGCTGCTGGTGGTCGAGGACGCGCGCACCGATCCGCGCTTCCACGACAATCCGCTCGTCACCGGCCCTCCCGGCATCCGCTTCTACGCGGGTGCCCCACTGGTCACGCCCGCCGGGCAACCCGTCGGGGTCCTCTGCATCCAGGACCGCGAACCGCGCACGATCAGCAAGGAGGAGCTGATCCCGCTGGAGGATCTGGCCGATCTGCTCATCGCGCAGCTGGAGCTGCGTCACCGCGAGAACGAGCAGCGGCTGCGCCGGCAGCTGGAGCACCGGCAGCGCGAGCTCGAAGCCATCTTCCAGGCGGCCACCTCGGTCAGCCTGATCAAGACGGACCTGGAGGGGATCATCGAGGAGACGAGCACCGGCACCGAGGCGCTCTTCGGGTATGCCCGCCACGAGTTGGTCGGCCGGCCGGTCTCGCTGGTCCACCTCCCCGAGGACCGCTTCCACCCGGAGGCCATCATCGAGCACCTCCGCCACGATTCCACCCCGGTGCGCCGCGAGATGGAGCTGCTGCGCAGCGACGGCACCACCTTCCCGGCGGTCTTCTCGGTCCACCCGATCACCGATAGCAACAACAACCTCATCGCCACCCTGAGCGTGACCTTCGACATCAGCGATCAGAAGTGGGTGGAGCAGCAGCTGGAGCAGGCCCTGCGCGCCAAGAGCGACTTCCTGAACGCCATCAGCCACGATCTGCGCACCCCGCTGAACGCGCTGATGGGGTTCTCCCAGCTGCTCGCCGAGACGGACCTCACGGCGGAGGAGCGCAGGCGCTACGCCGAATACTGCCAGCGCGGCGGCGAACGACTGCACGGGCTGATCGACTCGCTGCTGGAGCTCAGCCAGCTGCAGAGTGGCCGCCTGCAGGCGCATACCGAACCGCTGGACCTCCCCTCGCTGATCGAGGGGCAATGCGCCCTTTATCGGCCGACCGCGCGAGCGAAGGGCATCGATCTGATCTGCCGAGTCGATGCCGGGCTCCCGCGCTGGGTGCGGGGCGACCGGACGCGACTGGAACAGGCGCTCTCCAACCTCATCGATAACGCCGTCAAGTACACCACGGCCGGCGGGGTCACCGTGACGGCCCGCCCCGAGGGCGAACAGCTGGCCTTTGCCATCGAGGACACCGGCCCCGGCATTCCCGCGGCGACGCGAGACCAAGTTTTCGCGGCCTTCGATCGGGGCGACTACGAAGGCGAGCAACCGGGGCACGGGCTCGGGCTGGCCATTACCCGGGAAGTCGCGCAGATGATCGGCGGCGACCTCCACCTGCACAGCGTCGAAGGCCGGGGATCGACCTTCACCCTGACCACCCCGCTGGAGGTGCTGGACGACCGGCGCGCCTCCCGGGCGCAGCGCCCGCCGACAGAGACGACGGAGCGCCCCCCGCCCGGTCTACGCATCCTGGTCGCCGAGGACGAACCGACCAACGCCATGCTGGCGCAGACCCTTCTGGAACGGATGGAGGCCCGGGTCACCGTAGTCGAGGACGGCGCGAGCGCGCTGCGCACCTGGCGCCAACACCCCTTCGACCTCCTCCTGCTCGACCTGCAGATGCCCGGTCTCGACGGCCTGCGGCTGACGCGGGCAATCCGCGACGAGGAGGCCGAGGGCCGGGACGCGCCCCCGGTCCCGATCGCCCTTTTCACAGCCCACGCGCGCAGCGAGGTGGAGCAGCAGGGCTTCGAGGCCGGTTGCGACGAATTCCTCACCAAGCCGGCCCGCCGGTCCGATCTCGAGGCACTGCTGGTGCGCCTGGCGCCCCGGGACCCTCCCTGACCGGCTGCATGCCCGCACCGGAGCACCGCTGGCGGCCCCGCCAGGCACGGCCGCCAGCGGCAGGCCCTCGGCGTCGAGCCTGGCCCCCCCCCGCACGGACCGAGGAGCCAGACCCAGGGATGGTCAACGGATGCCCACCCGCCCATCACGCGGTAGAATCAGGGGTATCGCGACCGTAACCCTACGGATCATCCACCCCTGTTCGTTAACGCGGCGGAGCTATGGCCCAGTACGTCTTTACCATGAACCGGGTATCCAAGGTGGTACCCCCCAAACGACAGATCCTCAAGGACATCTCGCTGTCCTTCTTCCCGGGCGCCAAGATCGGCGTTCTCGGGCTCAACGGGGCGGGCAAGTCGAGCCTGCTGCGCATCATGGCCGGCGAGGATCAGGAGTTCGACGGCGAGGCGCGGCCGCAGCCTGGCATCAAGATCGGCTACCTGCCCCAGGAACCGAGGCTCAATGACGACAAGGACGTGCGCGGCAACGTCGAGGAAGGCGTAGCCGAGACCAAGGCCCTGGTGGATCGCTTCAACGAGGTCTCCGCGCAGTTCGCCGATCCGGAAGCCGACTTCGACGCCCTGATCGCCGAGCAATCCAAGCTGCAGGACCAGATCGAGGCCGCCGGCGCCTGGGACCTGGATCGCAAGCTGGAGCAGGCGGCCGACGCCCTGCGCCTGCCGCCTTGGGACGCCTCCGTGGCCAATCTCTCCGGTGGCGAGCGCCGCCGGGTGGCCCTGTGCAAGCTGCTGCTCTCGGCGCCGGACATGCTTCTGCTCGATGAGCCCACCAACCACTTGGACGCCGAGAGCGTGGCGTGGCTGGAGCGCTTCCTCCACGAGTTCCCCGGCACCGTGGTGGCGGTGACCCACGACCGCTACTTCCTGGACAACGTGGCCGGCTGGATCCTCGAGCTCGACCGCGGCGAGGGCATCCCCTTTCAGGGCAACTACTCCGCGTGGCTCGAGTACAAGGAGAAGCGGTTACAGCAGGAGGCCCGCGAGGAGCAGGCCCAGCGCAAGGCGATCCAGCAGGAGCGTGAGTGGGTCCAGCAGAACCCCAAGGGCCGCCAGGCCAAGAACAAGGCGCGCATCAAGCAGTTCGAGGAGCTGCAGTCCCAGGAGTTCCAGAAGCGCAACGAGACCCAGCAGCTCTACATCCCGCCGGGGCCGCGCCTGGGCGACAAGGTGATCATCGCCGACGGGGTGCAGAAGGCCTTCCGCGGCGAGCTGCTTTACGAGGACCTGAGCTGCATCATCCCGCCGGGGGCCATCGTCGGCCTGGTCGGCCCCAACGGCGCCGGCAAGACCACGCTGTTCCGCATGATCACCGGCGAGGAGCAGCCCGACGCCGGCTCCATCGAGGTCGGCGATACGGTGGAGCTCGCCTACGTGGACCAGAGCCGGGACGCGCTCAACCCGGAGAACACCGTCTGGCAGGAGATCTCCGGCGGCCACGACTACATCCGGGTGGGCAACTACGAGACCCCATCCCGGGCCTACGTGGGCAAGTTCAACTTCCGCGGCTCCGAGCAGCAAAAGCGCGTCGGCGACCTCTCCGGCGGCGAGCGCAACCGGGTGCACCTGGCCAAGCTGCTGCAGAGCGGCGGCAACACCCTGCTCCTCGACGAGCCGACCAACGATCTGGACGTGGAGACCCTGCGGGCCCTCGAGGATGCGCTGCTCACCTTCCCCGGCTGCGCCCTGGTGATCTCCCACGACCGCTGGTTCCTGGACCGGATCGCCACCCACATCCTGGCCTTCGAGGGTGAGAGCCGGACGGTCTTCATCGAGGGCAATTACCAGGACTACGAGGCGGACCGCAAGAAGCGCCTCGGCGAGGAGGCCGCCCAGCCCCACCGCATCAAGTACAAGCGTCTGGGTACGGGCTGAGGGATCTGGCGACAGGCTGGTGGCGGCGGGCCTCGCTGCCACCAGCCCCGCTACAACCAGGAGCCTGCCCCTGAAACCCTCCTTCTGAGCCCGATCCGCTGAACGCTGACTACTGTTTCAAGGCCTGATCGATGTCGGCGAGGATGTCGTCGACGTGCTCCAGGCCGATGGACAGCCGGACCAGATCCCGCGACACCCCGGCGCTCTCCAGCTCCTCCTCATTGAGCTGGCGGTGGGTGGTACTGGCCGGATGGCAGGCCAGGGATTTGGCATCGCCGATGTTCACCAGCCGGGTGATCAGCTGCAGCGCATCGATGAACTGCGCCCCCGCCTCGAAGCCGCCCTTCACCCCGAAGCTCAGGATGCTGGCCGCCCGTCCGCCCATGTAGCGATCGGCCAGCGGCTTGTACGGGCTGTCCTCCAGGCCGGCGAACTTCACCCAGCTCACCCGCGGATGGGACTGCAGGTACTCGGCCACGCGCTGGGCATTTTCGCAGTGCCGGTCCATGCGCACCGGCAGGGTCTCGATCCCCTGCAGCAGCTGGAAGGCGTTGAACGGCGACAGCGCCGCACCCATATTGCGCAGCGGCACCACCCGGCAGCGGGTGATGTAAGCCGCCTCGCCCATGTCCTCGGTGTAGACGACGCCGTGGTAGGAGGGGTCCGGCTCGACCATCATCGGGAACCGGTCGCCGTGCTTAGCCCAGGGGAAGCGGCCGGAGTCGACGATCACCCCGCCCACCGTAGTGCCGTGACCGCCCATGTACTTGGTCAGGGAGTGGATGACGATATCCGCCCCGTTATCGATGGGCCGCCACAGGTAGGGCGTCGGCACGGTATTGTCGACCATCAGCGGGATGCCGTGGCGGTGGGCGATCTCGGCCAGCCGCTCGACATCGACCACTTCACCGGAGGGGTTGCCGACGCTCTCGCAGAACAGCGCCTTCGTCCGCTCGTCGATCTGCGCCTCCATCCGCTCGTAATCGTCCTGGGCGGCGAAGCGCACCTCGATGCCGTGGATGGGCAACGAGTGGGCGAAGAGGTTGTACGTACCGCCGTAGAGCCGCGAGGTGGAGACGATGTTATCGCCGGCGCGGGTAATCGCCTGGATGGCGTAGGTGATCGCCGCCATGCCGGAGGCCACCGCCAGGCCGCCGATGCCCCCTTCCATGGCCGCCACCCGCTGCTCGAGCACGGCGTTGGTCGGATTCATGATCCGCGTGTAGATGTTCCCTTCCACCTTCAGGTCGAAGAGATCCGCCCCGTGCTGCGTGTCATCGAAGGCGTAGGAGGTGGTCTGGTAGATGGGCACCGCCACCGCCCGGGTGGTCGGATCGGGGGTGTAGCCGGCATGGACGGCCTGGGTCTCAAGTTTCACCGCGGATGACTCCTTTGCCACGTTCCGGATCGGGCGCCCCCGCCGTTACCGGCTCGCGGGCGCGCGTGCGCTCATTAAAAGTGGCATCGCCATTGCGGGGAATCAAGCAACCGGCGGCGCTAAGCTTATGCCTCGGCGCCCTGGCGGACGGCCTCCGCCGCGGCGACGTTGAAATCCGCGGCGGCGGTTGAGATACTGGCGTGATAACGATTATCCAACCAGGCACCCATCCCCGCGCCGGGCCGCGCGAGTGCGCGCCCTCTTCTCCGTCTTCCCACGCAAGCCGTATCCGGGCTGCAGCCTCGCGGCGGCATAGCGCGCGGGCGCCTGAAGAACCCGTGAGCCACAGAGCGAACCGTTAGACCATGACCGATCGTAGCCAACAGCTTCGCGACCAGCTCGCCCAGCGCATCCTGATCCTCGACTGCGGGATGGGCACCGAGATCCAGAAGTACCCGCTCGAGGAGGCCGACTTCCGCGGCGAGCGTTTCACTGATCACCCCTCGGAACTCAAGGGCAACAACGACCTGCTGGTCCTCACCCGGCCCGATATCATCCGCGACATCACGCGGCAGAACCTCGACGCCGGTGTGGACATCGTCGAGACCAACACGTTCAACTCCCAGGTTCTCTCCCAGGCCGACTACGGCGCCGAGCATCTGGTCGACGAGCTGAACATCGAGGCGGCCCGGCTCGCCCGCGCCGTCTGCGACGAAGTCGAGCAGGAGACCGGCATCCCGCGTTTCGTCGCCGGCACCATGGGCCCGACCGGCAAGACGGCCTCCATCTCCCCGGACGTCAACAATCCCGGCTATCGCGACATCACCTTCGACCAGCTGTTCGAAGCCTACGCGCAGCAGGCCCGGGGCCTCCTCGAAGGCGGCGCCGATCTAATCCTGATCGAGACAGTCTTCGACACCCTCAACGCCAAGGCGGCCATCTACGCCCTCGAGGAGGTCTTTGAGGAATCGGGCCGGCGCCTGCCGGTGATGATCTCCGGCACCATTACCGACGCTTCCGGCCGGACCCTGTCGGGCCAGACCGCGGCGGCCTTCTGGAACTCGGTGCGCCACGCCCGGCCGATCTCCGTCGGCCTGAACTGCGCCCTCGGCGCCGAGGACCTGCGCCCGCACCTGCAGGAACTGTCGAAGATCGCCGACACGCACATCTCGACGCACCCCAACGCGGGCCTGCCCAACGAGTTCGGCGAGTACGACCAAAGCCCCGAGGAGATGGCGAAGATCGTGCGCACCTTCGCCGAGGAGGGGCTGATCAACATCATCGGCGGCTGCTGCGGCACATCGCCGGCGCACATCGCCGCCATCCGCGAGCAGGTCAAGGATTTCGCCCCGCGTCAGGTACCGGAAGCGGCGCCCGACGTCATGCGCCTGTCCGGGCTCGAGCCGTGCAACATCGGCAACGACTCGCTGTTCGTGAACATCGGCGAGCGCGCCAACGTCACCGGCTCGGCCCGCTTCCGCCGCCTGATCAAGGAGGGCGATTACGAGACCGCCCTGGAGGTGGCCAAGGAGCAGGTGGAGAACGGCGCCCAGATCATCGACATCAACATGGACGAGGGCATGCTCGACTCCAAGGATGCGATGATCGACTTCCTCAACCTGGTCGGGTCCGAACCGGACATCTCCCGGGTGCCGATCATGATCGACTCCTCGAAGTGGGACATCATGGAGGAGGGACTCAAGCGCATCCAGGGCAAGGGCCTGGTCAACTCCATTTCCCTCAAGGAGGGCGAGGAAGCCTTCTTGCAGCAGGCCCGCAAGCTCAAGCGCTACGGCGCCGCCGCCGTGGTCATGTGCTTCGACGAGAAGGGGCAGGCCGACACCTACGAGCGGCGCCTGGAGATCGCCGAGCGGGCGTACAACACGCTGGTCAATGACGGCTTCGAGCCCGCGGACATCGTCTTCGACCTGAACATCTTCGCCGTCGCCACCGGCATCGAGGAGCACAACAACTACGCCGTCGACTTCATCGAGGCGACCCGCTGGGTCAAGGAGAACCTGCCCCACGCCAAGATCTCCGGCGGCCTCTCCAACCTCTCCTTCTCGTTCCGCGGCAACGAGCCGGTCCGCGAGGCCATGCACTCGGTCTTCCTCTACCACGCCATCAAGGCGGGACTGGACATGGCCATCGTCAACGCCGGCCAGATCGAGGTCTACGACGAGATCGACAAGGAGCTGCGCGAGCTCTGCGAGGACGTCATCCTCAACCGCCGCGACGACGCCACGGACCGCCTGCTGGAGCTGGCCGACCGCTACAAGGGCCAGGGCGGCAAGAAGAAGGAGGAGGACCTCTCCTGGCGCGAGGAGCCGGTGGAGAAGCGCCTCGAGCACGCCCTGATCAAGGGCATCACCGACTACATCGACGTGGACGTCGAGGAGGCGCGGCAGCGGCACGAGCGCCCGATCCAGGTGATCGAGGGACCGCTGATGGACGGTATGAACACCGTCGGCGACCTCTTCGGCGAGGGCAAGATGTTCCTGCCCCAGGTGGTCAAGTCCGCCCGCGTGATGAAGCAGGCGGTGAGCCACCTCCTTCCCTACATCGAGGCCGAGAAGTCCGGTGACGATGAGCCCGCCGGCCGGGTGCTGATCGCCACCGTCAAGGGCGACGTCCACGACATCGGCAAGAACATCGTGGCGGTGGTCCTGCAGTGCAACAACTTCGAGGTCCACGACATCGGCGTCATGGTCCCCACTGAGACCATCCTGCAGAAGGCCAAGGAGGTCAACGCCGACATCATCGGCCTCTCCGGGCTGATCACGCCGTCGCTCGACGAGATGATCGGCGTGGCCCAGGAGATGGAGCGCCAGGGCTTCACCTGCCCGCTGCTCATCGGCGGTGCCACCACCTCACGGGTGCACACCGCCGTGAAGATCGCGCCCAACTACTCGGCGCCCAGCATCTACGTCAAGGACGCATCGCGCGCCGTTGGCGTGGCCTCCAAGCTGGTCAGCGAAACCCAGGCCGAGCCGTACAAGCAGGAGCTGGCCGCTGAGTATCAACAGGTGCGCGAACAGCACGAGGCCCGGCAGCAGAAGACCAAGTGGGTCTCCTTCGAGCAGGCCAAGAAGAACGCCACGCCCATCGACTGGTCGACCCACCGGCCTCAGGAGCCCGAGAAGCCGGGAGTCCAGGTACTGGACGACTACCCGCTGGAGGATCTGGTCGAGCGGATCGACTGGACGCCGTTCTTCGCCGCCTGGCAGATGCGGGGCCAGTATCCGAAGATCCTCGATGACGAGAAGCAGGGCGAGGAGGCGCGCAAGCTCTTCGACGACGCCCAGGCGATGCTGCGGCGGATCATCGACGAGAAGTGGCTGACCGCCCGCGCGGTGTTCGGCCTCTTCCCGGCGAACAGCACCGGCGAGGATACCGAGGTTTACGCCGACGAGGCACGCAGCGAGGTGCTGGCCACGCTCTGTCATCTGCGCCAGCAAACCGAGAAGGGTGAGGGCAAGCCGCACCAGTCCCTGGCCGACTTCATCGCGCCCAAGGAAAGCGGCGTGCCGGACTGGATGGGCGCCTTCGCGGTCACCGCCGGGATCGGCATCGACGAGCACATCCAGCGCTTCGAGGCCGCCGGTGACGACTACAGCGCCATCATGCTCAAGGCCCTGGCCGACCGCCTGGCCGAGGCGTTCGCTGAGCGCCTGCACGAGCGGGTGCGCAAGGAGTTCTGGGGCTACGCCGCCGACGAGAACCTGTCCAACGAGGACATGATCAAGGAGCGGTACCAGGGCATCCGCCCGGCACCGGGCTATCCGGCCTGCCCCGACCACACCGAGAAGGACCGCCTCTGGGAGATCCTTAACGTCGAGGAGAACATCGGCCTGAGCCTGACCGAGTCCAAGGCCATGGTCCCCACCGCTGCCGTGTCCGGTTGGTACTTCGGCCACCCGGAGGCCAAGTACTTCGGCGTCGGGAAGATCTTCCAGGACCAGGTGGAGGATTACGCCAAGCGTAAGGGGATGTCCCGCAAGGAGGCGGAACGCTGGCTGGGGCCGAACCTCGGCTACGACCCCGAGGACTGAGGCGAACCGCCCGTCAAGACCCCTCGCCCGCCGAGACGGGCGAGGGGGCCTGCCCACTGCAAGCTCTGGGAATCAGGGACGGAGTCCCGGGGCATCACGCACCGCCTGGCAGGTCGCGAACGCTACCCCCTACCCCTGCCCCCCTCAAGAGCATTACGTCGCCTGGAACCGCGAGGCGACCTCATCCCAGTTCACGACATCCCACCACGCCTCGACGTAGTCCGGCCGCCGGTTCTGGTAGCGCAGGTAGTAGGCGTGCTCCCAGACATCCAGGCCGAGCAGCGGCGTACCCTGTTTGGGCGCCACGTCCATGAGCGGGTTGTCCTGATTGGGGGTATCGGTGATCTCCAGCCCTCGCGAGGTCTGGATCAGCCACGCCCAGCCGGAGCCGAAACGCCCTAGCGCGGCTTGGGTGAACTGCTCGCGGAACTGATCGAAGGAGCCGAAGGCCGAGTCGATGGCCGTGGCCAGATCCCCCGACGGCTTGCCGCCGCCATTGGGCGACATCACCCGCCAGAACAGGTCGTGGTTCCAGTGTCCGCCCCCGTTGTTGCGGATCGCCAGAGGCAGGCTCGAGACGCGCGCAAGCAGATCCTCCAGCCGCTGCCCCTCGTGCTCCGTCCCCGAGACGGCATCGTTGAGCTTGGTAACGTAGGTGTTGTGGTGCTTGGTGTGGTGGATTTCCATCGTCTGGGCGTCGATGGAGCGCTCCAGATCGCCGTAGTCGTAGGGCAGATCGGGGAGTTGATAGGCCATCAGGATCTCTCCTTTCCTTCGCGCGGTCGTGACGTCCCTGCGCTTTGTGCCAGGGCGTACAGATCCATCATGGGGGGCCGAGGGGCACGGCATCAATCCCGCGGATTCTGGGTTGTCTCCGCCCGCCGCTATCGGGAGCCCGCCCGGGGGACACTATAGCCGTTATGGCCGCTCGGGCATCGAGCAGTCTGATCAACCCGCGGCGCCGCGTATTCAGGCGTCCTTCCCGCGCCCGGTCAGGCGTCGCCGCAGGAAGGCCCCCGCGACGAACAGCACGGCCACCCCGAGCAGGACCACCACGGCCCGGGTATCGATCTCCCCGCCCCGGGCGGCTGCCTCGACCGCGCTGTAGATCGCCAGCGAGAAGACCCCCCACTTGATCCCCAGCCCAACCACCGTGGCGACGACGAAGGTCTTCAACGGCAACCCCAGCCAGCCGGCCCCGTAGTTCAGCGGCGGGTGCGGAAAGCCGGGCAGGGCCCGGATGGCGCACTGGCTGAGGAAATCGCTGTTGCCCCGGAGCACCCGGATCCAGCGGCTGTCCGCCGGCACCGCATCACGGCCCAGCAACCACGCCACCCCGTACGCCCCCAGGGCGCCCAGGGTACTGCCCGCCACCAGCGTGAGCGTGGACATCCACGGGGGATAGAACGGCGCTACAGCCCACAGGAAGAGGCTGCCCGGCAACGCCAGGGTGAACAGCGCCGCCTGCAGCACGACGACCACCAGCAGCAACCAGGGACGTTCGACCAGGAGCTCGCCCCAGGCGACAACGTCCTCGGCATCCCAGGGCCCCCACACGGCCACCGCCAGGCCGCTGAGCAGCAGCAGCGCGAGCAGGAAGGGGCGATACCCCGGCCACCAGCGCACCGAGGGTTGGGGAAGACGCAAGCGCATGGCGCCCGATGCTACTACGAATCGGGCCGCGAGGGGCGCGGGCGGCCCCCCGGCGTATACCGCACTCGCACCCGGTTGCCGGGCGGGAAGTAGCTCAGTTCGTCACACAGTGAGCGCACCAGCAGGATGCCCCGGCCCGCACCGATGGGCGCCCCGTGGCCGGCGCCGCCTTCCAGAATGCGCCGGTAGTCGAACCCCTCGCCGGAATCCTCCACCTCGATCTCGATCCCGTATCCGCTGCCGTCGGCGGCGTCGCACTGCACGCGCAGGCGGATCTCGCCCTCTTCCAGCGCCTCCAGCGCCCTGGCGCGCTGCTGGTAATAGGCCTCGAAGCCATCCGGGTCTCTCTTGAGCGCCGAGTCGAGCCCGAGCACGCCGTGCTCCAGGGCGTTGGTGAAGAGCTCGGCGATGACCACGTAGAGGCTCTGCCGGTCCTCCTCCAGCGCCCCGAGTTCGGCGAGCAGATTCATGATCGGCGGCACCGGATTGACGTGGGCCAGGGTCGCGGCGTCCAGGACCAACTCGCTGTACCAGTTCTCGGCGGCGGCCGCCCCGTAGCCGCCCATCGCCCCCTCGGCCAGCAGCCGGTCCAAGTCCACGGAGACCAGGGTGGTATCGTCGCCCTGCTCGTCCCCGGCCCGGAAGGCTCCGACAGCTTCCAGCAAGGCGTCGAATCCGGCAGCGGGATCCCCACTGCAAAGCGCTGCCTCGATGCGCTCGTTGCCGAAGAGCCGCCCGCCGGCATCGGTGGCCTCAACGATGCCGTCCGAGCAGGCGTAGGCGTGGAGCCCGGAGGTCAGTTCCAGGTAGGCCAGCTGCCGGCGCCCCGGCGCGGTATCGCGGATCACCCCCAGGGGCAGGTCCACCGACGGGAAGCGCTGCACCACCTCACCGCCGCGCAGGACCCAAACCGGCGGCATGCCGGCGTTCCACACGCCGAGCCGGCGATTGTGGCAGTCCACCTCCAGCAGCGCCGCGGTGAGGAACATATCCGCCGGCAGGCTCCGGAAGAGCTTCTCGTTGACGTCGTCGAGCAACTCGGCGGGGTGTGCCCCCCGCCCGACCCGGTCGTAGAAGACCGCCGCCAGCCCGGGCACACCGACCGCCGCGCCGATCCCGTGGCCGGTGAAGTCCCCGATAAGGATCAGCAGATTGCCGTTGGGCCGGCGGGCGGCCAGCAGGATATCGCCACTGAGGATAGCCGCCGGCTGATAGTGGTAGCGCACCCCCGGCGCCTGCAGGTCACTGGAGGCCGTAGCCCGGGCGACGATGCGCTCGGCGGTCTCCTGCTCGCGCTCGAGCCGCTCCTGGTGGCTGCGCAGCGCGTCGCGCTGGGTGACGACAGTGTGGTAGAGGGCCCGGGTGCGCAGCCAGGAGTCGATCTTGGCGTTGAGCTGCACCCGGCTGATGGGCTTGGTGACGAAGTCATCGCCGCCGGCCTCGACACACTGCGCCAGCCGCTGCTCATCGGTCAGGGCGGTAACGAAGAGCACCGGGATGAACCCCCCGGTATCCATGGCCTTGATCTGCCGGGTGGCCTGATAGCCGTCCATCCGCGGCATCATGATGTCCATGAGGATCATGTCCACCGGCTGCTCGCGGAAGCGGGCCACCGCCTCCTCGCCATCGGCCGCCGTAATCACGTGAAAGCCCCGCGCCCCGAGGATCGCCTCGAGGAGCATGGTGTTCACCGGCTCGTCATCAACCACCAGAAAAGTGGGCAGCGCCTGTTCGGCCAGCCTGTCCATGGTGCCCCCCGTTTCCCCGCCCCCGGCGCCGTCCACGCGGCCTACTCCTGGATGGTGAACAGGCGCTGGAAGTTGGCGATCTCGAGGATCTTGCGCACCTCGCGGGAGCAGTTGCGCAGCACCACCTCGGCGCCCTGATCGCTGGCCGACTCCCGCAGCAGCAGCAACATGCCGAGGGCGGAGCTGTCCATGTATTCGGTCTCAGAGAGGTCGATCACGTAGCGACGGACGCCCTCCTCCCCCTTGTAGGCCTGGCGAAAATCCTTGTGCAGGCTGAAGTCGAAGAAACCCTGGATCGCCATGACGAGGGTTTGCCCCTCGTCCTCGCGCTCGGTTCGGATGCCCATCGTTACGCTCCTGCTTTGCTGTCGGTGTCGAATTCGCGGGGCGCCGCGGGGCTCAGAAGAGCTCCACGTCGCCGTGATCCATGGACTGCTGCTCGACCTTGCGCTGGTTCGCCCGCGCCGCCTCACGCTCCTGGCGCTGCTGGGCCAGCCGCTCGCGGGCCTCCCGAAGGCGTGCTGCGTACTGGCTGCCGTGGACGTCGTCGGCAGCGATGGCCTGAAGGACATTGCGTACCCCGTCGAGGTAGTCATCCAGCCCCTCAACGCCGGCGCGCGAGCCATCCACCAGCTGCGTCACAATATCCTCGAACTGGAGCGCGCGAACGGCGTCGGCCACATGCTGATCGATCTGCCCGCTGACCTGGGAAATGCGCGTGACCTGCTGCTCCACCTGCTGATCCACATCCTGCAGGCTCTTCATCATCTCCGAGATCTGGTCCTTGGTGGAGAGGGTCACATTCATGTCGTTGGAGGCCATCTCGCCGACCTCGGTGCGGGCTTCCTCCACCAGCTTGGTGATCGTCTTGACCTCCTCGCCGATCTGCTCGTTGAACTGATTCGCCTTCTCGGAGAGCTTGCGCACCTCCTCGGCGACCACCGCGAAGCCGCGACCGGACTCCCCGGCCCGGGCCGCCTCGATGCTGGCATTGAGGGCGAGCAGGTCGGTCTGGCTGGCGATCCCTTTGAGGTCGGCAAGCAGCTCGTGGATCCGCCCCATCTGCGCGACCATGTCGTCGATGCGCTCGACGGTCTTCACGCTGCGCCGGCTCATGTCGACGATCATGTCGACGTAGTTGTTCAGGAAGCTCTCGGTCTCGCGGACAAACTCGGAGATACCGAACTGCTCCACCGCGGTGTCCCCGCCGGTCTGCTCGATCACGGCCCGGGCAAGGCGCTCCTGCTCGTCGGTGGCCTGATCCATACCGTTGAAGCTCTGGTTCAGCGACTGCACGGCATCGCCGACCAGCCCGCGGATCTGCTCCAGGTCGCTGTTCACGGTCCGGAACTCGGCGTTGAGGCTGTCGTCGATATCGTAGAGCAGATCGCGCAGGGCGTCCTCCAGATCCTCCACGGTATCCGTCGCCTCGTTCCAGCCCGTCTCGCGTCGGCGCAGGTAGCCGACAACGGCCCAACCGCTGGCGCCGAGCAGCACCGCCAGCGGCCCCGTGGCCGGCCAGGCGTAGGCGATCGCCATGGCTGCCACGGTTAGCGCGGAAGGCGCACCGTAGTGGCGCAGCCACGCCGTCTTCGGGTGGTAGACGATGGACTCGCCGTCGCGATCCTCGGCAACCTCGACCATAGTCACCTCTCCTGGGTGGGGTGGGAGGGCGGCGCCACCGCCGCCAGGATCGCCTCGGCGATCCGCTCCAGCGGCAGGACCTGATCCGCGTGGCCGGCCTTGACGGCGGCGCCCGGCATCCCCCAGACGACACTGCTCGCCTCATCCTGGGCGATGGTAACGGCCCCGGCGGCCTGCATGCGCCCCAGTCCGGCGGCCCCGTCACTGCCCATGCCGGTGAGCAGAACGCCCACGGCGTTGCTCCGGGCCGCCCGGGCCACCGAGTCGAACAGAACGTCCACCGAGGGCCGGTGACGATTGACCAGTTCGTCCTCGGTGATCCGGCAGATGTACTTGCTGCCGTCGCGATGGAGTTCAAGGTGGTAGCCACCGGGGGCGATGTAGGTGTGCCCCGGGAGCACACGCTGGCCGTCTCGCGCCTCGTGGACCGAGACGGCGCAGATGTGATCGAGCCGTTCGGCAAAGGCCGCCGAGAAGCCGGGCGGCATGTGCTGGGTAATCACCGTGGCCGGCGCGTTGGGCGGCATCACCTCGAGCAGCCGCTGCACCGCCAGCGTACCACCGGTGGAGGCACCGATCGCCACCACCTTGTCCGTGGTGCGCTGATGCGGCTGCGGCGCGGCACCCCGGGGCTGGCTGTGCCCCGGCCGCACCCGGGCCCGCGCGGCGGTACGCACCTTGGCAATGATCTCCTCGGCATACGCGTCCAAGGTGTGGCTGACATCGGTGCGCGGCTTGGTTACGAAGTCGACGGCGCCAAGTGCCAACGCCTCAAGGGTCTCCTCGGCGCCCTCCTCGGTCAGCGAAGAGACCATGACCACCGGCATCGGGCGCAACCGCATCAGGTTGCGCAGGAAGGTGATGCCGTCCATGCGCGGCATCTCGACATCCAGGGTCAGGACGTCGGGGTTGAGCTGCTTGATCTTCTCGCGGGCGTCGTAGGGATCCCGCGCCGTGCCCACCACCTCGATGTCGTCGACACCGGCGAACAGCTCGGTGAGCATCCGGCGGATGAGGGCGGAGTCATCAACAATCAGTACCCGGATCATGCGCCCCCCGTTAGAACAGATCCACGTCGCCGGACACGGGGCGCTCGTCGATCTCGTGGAGGTAGTGCTCCTCGCGCCGGACCACGGTATCGTTGCGCGTGCTCATCAGCTTCTTGGAACGGGCCCGACCACTCTCGGGATAGTACTGCACCTTGCGCGGGTACTCCCCGCCGAGATCCTGCGCGATCACGCGGAGCTGCTCGGTACGGACGTATTCCAGGGCGAACTCGATGTTCCGCTGGCCGACGTCGGTCATCCCCGCCATGACCCGGCCGCCGCCGAAGAGCTTGACCTCCAGCTCATCGCGACTGCCCCCGGCGGCGAGGATGCGATTGATCAGCTGCTCCATGGCGTGGTTGCCGTAGCGCGTGGCGGTGCTCAGTGGATCACCCTCCCAGTGGTGCGGGTCGCCACCTCGGATCGGCAGCATGAAATGGTTCATCCCGCCGATGCCCCGGCGGCGATCGCGGATACACGCCGAGACGCAGGAGCCGAGCACGGTGACCACCATCTCCGGGCCCCGGGTCACGTAGAACTCGCCGGGCAGGATCTTGGCCGCAAAGGCTTCATGCTGCGGGTCCCAGTACCGGTTGATGTGCTCGAAACCGGGCAGGCACTCGGGCAGCTCCACGCCGCGGTTGCGCCAGGAAGCACGGCGCAGTTCAGTCCTGCTTGCGGTAGATGGTGCGGCCATGGGATTCGAATCGCTCGCTGACCCGCCACAGGGTCTCGGAATGCCCGATGTAGAGCCAGCCCCGGGGGGCCATGGCTCGGTCCATGCGGTCGAACAGCCGGCGCTGGATCTCCTTGTTGAAGTAGATGATCACGTTGCGACAGAAGACGATGTCGAACGGCTCCCGGAACGGCCACTCATGCAGAAGGTTCAGCTGCTGGAACTCGACCAGCCGGCACACCTCCGGGCGGACGCGGACCATGCCCTCCTTGCTGCCCTTGCCGCGCAGAAAGTGCCTGCGCAGGCGCTCCCGGCTCAGCCCGTCGACGCGCTTCTGATCGTAGACCGCGCGGCGTCCGCGTTCGAGTACGTTGCTGTCGAGATCCGTGCCAAGGATCTGGACCCGATCAGCAGCCCGATCGCCGAAGACCTCCCGGGCCACGATGGCCGCCGAGTAGACCTCCTCGCCGGTTGAGCAGCCCGCCGACCAGATGCGAACGGTGCCGGAGGACGCCTCGAGCACCCCGGCCAGGTGCTCGAAGTGGTGCGCCTCGCGGAAGAACGCCGTGAGATTGGTGGTCAGGGCATTGACGAAGTGCGCCATCTCCTGGCGCTCGGGGTCGTCGAGCAGCAGCTTGCGGTAGCTCGCGAAATCCCGCAGCCCGAGGGCCCGGAGGCGGCGCGCCAGGCGCGAGTAGACCATGTCGCTCTTGGCGTCGCTGAGCTGGATCCCGGTCTCGCGTCCCACGGTCTCGCGGATCCACTCGAAGTCCTCTCGCGTAAAACGGAACTCACGCTCACCACTCACCGACGCCCTCCTGGCTGCCCGTCACGATCGCCCTCCCACCGCGCCTCAGAACTCTTCCCACTCGCCGTCGTTCACCTCGGTGCTCGCGGTGCGCCGGCCCCCGCCGTTGCCGGCCGTGCTGCGGCGTTGCTGACTCGTACCGCTGGTGCGCTGCTGCCCGCCGGAACCGCTGGTGCGCTGTCCGCCGGCACCGGTGCCGGTACGCGAGCCACTCTGCCCGGCCCGGGCGCCGCCGCCCGCCTGGCCCTTGGCCTGGCCCGTCGCCTGCCCGCTCTTCTGGCCAGCGTGGCCGGAGCGGTTCGTCTTGGCGCCACCGCCTTTCGGGGTCTCCTCGCCGCCGCCGAAGAAGGACATCAGTTCCACAAGGTTGTCCGACTGCTCGTCCAGGGACTCGGCCGCGGAGGCGGCCTCCTCCACCAGGGCGGCGTTCTGCTGGGTGACCTCGTCGAGCTGGCTGACCGCCTTGTTGATCTCGTCGATGCCCGAGGACTGCTCCTCGCTGGCGGCGGAGATCTCGGCGACCTTGTCGGTCACCGTCTGCACCGCCTCGAGGATCTCCTTGAGGGTCTCGTTGGACTCGTTGACCAGGCGGGTGCCGTCCTCAACCTTCTCACCGCTGTCGTTGATCAGCTTCTTGATGTCCTTGGCCGCGGTGGCACTGCGCTGGGCCAGGTTGCGCACCTCGGCGGCCACCACCCCGAAGCCGCGCCCGTGCTCGCCGGCGCGGGCCGCCTCCACGGCGGCGTTGAGGGCGAGCAGGTTGGTCTGGAAGGCGATCTCGTCGATGACCGTGATGATGTCCGAGATCTCGCGGCTCGATTGCTTGATCGCCCCCATGGCCTCGACCACTTGGCCGGAGATCTCCTGTCCGCGCTCGGCCCGCTCACGGGCCGAGGTGGCGAGCTGATTGGACTCACGGGCGTTGTCGGCGGTCTGCTTGACCGTCGAGGTGAGCTCCTCGATGCTCGAGGCGGTTTCCTCCAGGGAGCTGGCCTGCTCTTCGGTCCGCTGGGAGAGATCCTGGTTGCCCTGGGCGATTTCCGAGGAGGCGCTGGCGATGCCGTTGGCGGTCTCGCGCACGCTGTCCACGGTCCGGCGCAACACATCGATGGTCGAGTTGACCCAGTCCTGGAGCTGGCCGAAGTCGCCCTTGAACTCGCCCTGCATCTGCTGGGTCAGGTCCCCCTTGGAGACCAGTTCCATGACCCGGATGACCTCCCGCACCGGGGCCTGCGTAACGTCGAGGACCATGTTGATGTCCTCGCTGAGGGTCCGGATGAACCCCTCGGACATATCCGAGGTCTCCACCCGGTGACTGAGCTCACCGGCCTGGATCCGCTCGATCAGCGCCTCGACGTCGCGCTGCGCCTTCTTCTCGTTGTCGCGCCGGTGCCAGTCCTCGGTGATGTCGAACCACTCCAGCGTATTGCCGAGGAAGTTGCCTTCCTCGTCGTCCTCGCCGGTGATGTAGACGTTGAAACGCAGCTCGCCGACGTGCAGCTCCTGGTGCAGGGCGTCGTCGCGGATCCGCTGCATCTGCCCGGCCACCGAGCGCAGCTGCGGGAACAGGTCGAAGAGCGAGAGCCGATCCTCCAGGTCCCGCGAGGTGAAACCGGGGTTGACCGCAACGATCTGCGCCTCGTGCCGCGCAAGCATGGCCTGCATCGGCTCGTTGACGTAGTGGATCGTGCCGTCCGGGTTGGTCATCAGGAAGGCCGTGGTCGCCGTGTGCATAGCCTTCTTGGCCCGGTAGTACTCGATGTACTCCTCCCGGTCGACGGTGATCGTTCTTTTCTGGTCGCTGCTCGCCATGGTGCTCTCCCCGCTGTCTGACTGCGTCTGCGCTACCTGCTGGTGCGCCGGCGCCGCGGCCGGCTCCTCGCCCTGTGCCTCCGTCGGCGCTCCGGCGGCTGACGCCTCCTCGGGTGCCGACGGCTGTTCCGTGTCGTCCTTCATCCATGCCAGGGGATCGCGACCGAGCTTCTTCTCGCCGCCACTTTTCCTGTCGCCGCCGCTCGATCCGCTGCTTTTCGCCACGGCTGCTCCTCCTCTACGCTTCGGCCGCCGGCTCAAAGACCCGGTGTTGTTCCAGGTCCTCGGCCAGCGCCCGGTAATCCTTTGCCCCGTTGCTCTCGGGGCGGTACTCGAAGATCGTCTGCCCGAACCCGGGTGCCTCGGCCAGGGCGACGTTGTCGCGCACCGCCGTCTTCAGGACCTGGCCCGGGAAGTACTCCTTGAGCTTGCCGAGTACCTCTTTGGGCAGGCGGCGCTGACCGTTGTAGCGGGTCACCAGGACGTACTTGCGGGTGTGGATACCCAACCCCCGCTCGACCCGCATCAGGGTGCGCATGAGCCCAGCCAGCCCCTCCAGGGCCAGGTAGTCGCAGGAGACCGGCATCACCACCTCGTCGGTAGCGAGCAGCGCGTTGATCGCCAGCAGTCCCGACGAGGGCGGGCAGTCGATGACCACGTAGTCCGGGAACGGGTCGAGCCCCGCCACGGCCCGCTGCAGCAGCCAGCCGCGCTCGCGCCCACCGGCCATCTGCTCCACCTCGGGCAGACGCGGCCCCGGCGGCACCAGACGGACCCTCTCCCGGGCGGGCTGCAGGCGCTCGGCCAGCGGCACCTGATCGAAGAGGACGTCATCGAGCCCCGGATCGAGGCCCTCAAGCCCCAGGCTGGCGGCGAAGTGGCCCTGGGGGTCGAGGTCGATACCCACCACATCGCGCCCGGCCCGGGCCAGGGCGTGGGCGACGTTCACCGAGGAGGTGGTCTTGCCCACCCCGCCTTTCTGGTTCAGAAAGCAGGTAACGCGCGATCCGGCTGCGCTCATTTCCGCTCCCCACGCGCCCGGTCCATCTCATCGGCGAGCTGCTCGAGCAGACCCACGACCTGGCGAGAGTTGTCGGCCAGCTGCTCCAGCTCACCGGCCGCGGCGTCCACCTCGCCCTGGCTGTAGAGCTTGGCGGCCTGCTTGCCGTGCTCGTGGACCGCCCGGTGCGGCGTCTCGATCTCGACGAAGGCGGGCAGCTTGCGGATCCACGGCTCCTCCACCGAGTCGTACCACTTGCCCAGGCGACAAGCGTGGTGGTCGGTGAGCTCGCGGTGATCGACATCCTCACGCCCGGCGAGCATCGCCGCGATGCGCCGCTTCCACATCACGTGGTCGAACTTGCTGCGCTCGATGAAGTAGCGCGGCAGATTGAGCTCCTCCTGACGCCCGATCTGCTCGGTGAGGATGGCGTTGGACTTGCCGAGGGCCTCCAGCGTGTGCTCCACGTCCGTGACGTTGCGCTCGGTCCGGTCCGTGACCGCGCTGATCGACTCGGCCACGTCGGTCACCGCGCCCTTCTGCTCGTTGATCACCGAGGAGACGTTGTGGATGTGCTCGGTGACCCCGCGCATGCGCTCGGCCACCTGCTGCATGGTCTCACGCGTCTCTCCCGTGGCCGAGCGGCCCCGCTCGACGGCACCGCCCATCTCCTCGACGGAGGCGGAGATGGCCTCGGTTTCGTCACGAAGAGTCCGGATGCGCTGGGCGATGTCCACCGTGGCGCTCTTGGTCTGGTCCGCGAGCCGCCGCACCTCCTGGGCGACCACCGAGAAGCCGGCGCCGGCCTGCCCGGCCCGCGCCGCCTCCACCGAGGCGTTGAGGGCGAGCATATTGGTCTGGAAAGCGATCTCCTCGATCAGCTCGATGATCGAGCCGATCTCGTTGGAGGCCTGGTTCAGCTGCTTGACCCGCTGCGAGGCAGTCTCGGCCAGGCCGGCGATCTCCTGAACGGTCTGGTCCGTCTGCTGCGAGGCCTTGTCGCCGGAATCCACCAGCTCCTGCACGCGCTCAGTCTCGGTCGCCACCGCAGCGCTGTTGTCCGCGATGGTGTCCACACTGGCCGCCAGCTCCTCGGCGGTGGAGGCGATGGTCTGGCTACGCTCGCTGGTCTCGCGGATGGTCATGCGCATCCCGGATGCCGCAACCAGGCTCTCGGCCGCCTCGCCGGCCAACTCCACGGTCTCGCAGAGCTGACGGGTATCCCGGTCGAGGAGCTGCTCGGCGAGGCGGTGCAACGCCTCGGAGACCCGACACTGCCCCGGGGGCACGCTGGCGTAATCGCCCTCCGCGATCTGCTCCACGATCCCGACCAGCTCCTCGACGCGCTCCGGAGGCAGCCAGCCGGCCTGCTCGAGGGCGTCGCGATCGGTCTCCAGCGGCGCCCCGGCACCCATTTCAGTCGTTGCCATGCTCCGTGCCTCCTTCGCTGTCCGCGCGAACCACCGCGGCGATCCGGCTCTGATCGTCGGCGATGGCCAGATCCTCGTCGCTGAGCAGCTCGTCGACATCGAGGATGATGACCATCTTGTTGTCGTCCACCGTGGCCAGCCCGCGGAGGAAATTGGTGCGCAGCGCTGCGCCGAACTCCGGGGCCGGCCGGATCTGCTCGGACTGGAACGTGTAGACCTCGGAGAGGGCGTCCACCACCAGCCCCATGATCCGCTCACGACCGCCCGCCGAAACCACGCGGACCATCACCACCACGGTGAACTTCGAGTACTCCTGGGCGGACATGCCGAAGCGTTCGCGCAGGTCGATGACCGGGACGATGGTGCCGCGCAGGTTGATCACGCCCTTGACGTAGTGCGGCGTGTTGGGGATGGGAGTGACACGCTGCCAGCCCTTGATCTCCTGCACCCGCAGGATGTCCACACCGTACTCCTCCTCCCCGAGCGTGAAGGTCAGGTACTGGTCCCCGTCGGCCGCCGCCTGCATGGCATCGACGGTATCCGCCCCGCTGCCGAGCGCGGCGGCCTTGCGGTCGTCTCCGAGGGTTCCGTGCTCGCTGTCCTGAGTCATGACTGCTCTCCGCTTGGAAACTGGGGGATCCCGGACACGAAGGGCTCAGGCGGCCTCATCGCTGTCCTCCCGGTCGGGGATGTAGGGCTGACGCCGGCCACCGCGGCTCATCTCGATCAGTCCGGCGATATCGAGGATCAGCGCCACGGTGCCGTCGCCGAGGATGGTCGCCCCGGCGATGCCGGGCACCTGCAGGTAATTGGCCTCCAGGCTCTTGATCACCACCTGCTGCTGATCGAGCAGGTCGTCGACGAAGACACCGAGGTAGGTGTCCTCGTCCTCAACGATCACCATCAGCCCGCCTCCGAGTTCACGACGCACCGGCTCGGTGTCGAAGAGCTCGTGCAGCCGGACGATAGGCACGTAGCCCTCGCGCCAGTGGTAGACCTCGCCGCGGCTGGTCACGCGGCTGACCTTGCTGGCGTCCACCTGCAGCGACTCGATGACCGAGACCAGCGGGATGATGTAGGTCTGATCCCCCACCCGGAAGAGCTGCCCATCGAGGATGGAGAGCGTCAGCGGCAGGGAGATGGTGATCGTCGTCCCCTGGCCGTGGGTGGAGCGCACATGGATGTTGCCGGAAAGGGAGCGGACGTTGCGCTTGACCACGTCCATACCCACGCCGCGGCCGGAGTATTCGGTGGCCTGGTCGTGGGTGGAAAGCCCAGGGTGGAAGATCAGGTCGTAGATCTGCTCGTCGGCCAGCTCGCTGCCATCTTCCACCAGGCCGGCGGCACGGGCCTTGCCGAGTAGCTTGTCGCGGTTGATACCGCGACCGTCGTCGGCGATCTCGATGATGATGTTGCCGCCCTTGTGGTACGCCTCGATGGTGATGGTGCCGGTCTCCGGCTTGCCCGCGGCGGCGCGCTCCTCCGGTAGCTCGATGCCGTGGTCGACGCTGTTGCGAACCAAGTGGACCAGGGGATCGATGATCTTCTCCATCACCGTCTTGTCCAGCTCGGTCTGCTCGCCCTCCATCTGGAAATCGACGGCCTTACCCAGGGCACGGCTGGTGTCGTGGACGATGCGCGGCAACCGCGAGTAGGCGAAGCTGATCGGCACCATGCGGATGCGCATGACGTTCTCCTGCAGCTCGCGGGTGTTGCGCTCGAGCTGCGCGAGGCCGTCCTGGAGTTCTTCCAGACGCTCGGCGGTGAACTCCTTGCCGATCTGGCTGAGCATCGATTGGGTGATCACCAGCTCGCCGACCATGTCGATGAGCGCGTCGATCTTCTCGGTGTCGACACGGATGGAGCTGCTGCTCCCGCCCCCACCCGCGCCGCCCCGGCGTGCGGCCGACTTGCGACCCTCGCCACCGGCCGGCGCCGCGGCCTCTGCGCCGGCGGCCGGCTCGGCGGCGACAGCCGCGGCCGCGCCGCCCTCGGCCGCCGCGGCGGGTTCCGTCCCGGCAGCCTCAAGGGGACGGATCTCGAGGCGGGCATCGTCCTCGACCCACTCGAAGACCTCGCGCACCGCCGCCTCGGTCACGTCGGCGTAGAGGCGCAGCGTCCAGGCCAGCTGACAGGTTTCCGGGTCGAGCTGCTCGAAGGGCGGCAACCCCGAGGTGTCGCACTCGACCTCGAGCTCGCCGAGATCCTGCAGCGCCAGAAACAGGCGCCGCGGGTCGTTGCCGGTAGCGAATAGGTGCGGCTGCGGCTCGAAGCGGATCCACCACCCGCCACCGCCGGACGGCGGGGTCGCGTCTGCGCCGCCGCCCGCGCTGCCACGATCACCACCCGTATCCCCGGCGGGGCCGGAAGCCCCGGATGCCGTACCAGTGGGGGTCTGACCCAGCTGCTCATCGAGCTGACGCTGCGCGGTGCTGATCGCATCGGCGTCCAGCGCCTGATCGCTCTGGATCGCCGCGAGCATGCTGCGCAGGCAATCGACTGCATTGAGCAGCACGTTCACGGCGTCCGGTGTGACCGCCTGCTGACCGTCGCGCAGGCGGTCGAGCAATGTCTCCATGCGGTGGGTGAAGTCGGAGACGGCGGTCAGGCCGAAGGTCCCGGCACCCCCCTTGATCGAGTGCGCGGCACGAAAGACGTTGTTGAGGGTCTCCGGATCCGGACGCTCCGGGTCGAGTTCCAACAGGCCCGACTCCATGGTGTCCAGCCCCTCGAAGCTCTCCTCGAAGAAGGTCTGCAGGAACTGGCTCAGATCTACGCTCATCGCTCGCCCCCCCGTCGGGCGCTCCGGGCGCCTTCCGTCAGCGCACCACCTTCTTGATCGTGTTCACCAGCTGGTCCGGATCGAAGGGCTTGACCAGCCAGCCGGTGGCCCCGGCCGCTTTGCCCTCCTGCTTCTTTTCCGGTGCCGACTCGGTGGTCAGCAGCAGGATCGGCGTAAACTTGAAGGCAGGCAGCCCGCGGAGTTCACGGACCAGTGTGATGCCGTCCATCTTCGGCATGTTCACGTCCGTGATCACCAGGTCGAAGCCGCCCGCCTTGGCCTTGGTCAATGCGTCCGTGCCGTCCACCGCTTCGGTGACCTCGTAGCCCTGCTGCTTGAGGGTGTAGGTCACCATCTGCCGCATGGAGGCGGAATCATCGACCGCCAGGATCTTCGCCATCGTCTCGTTCCCTTAGTCTGTCGGGGTTAGCGGGCTGCGCCGCCGGGCCCGAGTTCATCGGTCAGGCCGAGATCGGCGGCAGCCTCGGTGACCGGGGCCGGCGCCCCCCCGCCCTGCCACGACCAGCCGGCGCGGCTCGCCGCCGCCCGTGCGAAGGCAGCGAGCAGCTGAACGCCGGCGGCGTCAACCTGCTGCAGCCGTGCACCATCCAGTGCCACGGGCTGCCCGGATGACAGCGCGTCGGCCAGGGTCTCTTTGAGGGTCGCCGCCACGGTGATATCGAGCTGTTCGCCCAGATCGATGTGCTGGTGGGCCGCCATGATGTCCCTACGCGTTTGCCGGTTGTCCGTTGAGATTGCCCGTCATCATCGTTAACGGCAAGAGGCGGCATTAACTTGAGTGGCATACCTCACCGCCACAGCGCCACACGCGGGGGATCAGGAGGTGCGCGCGCGCCGCGCGTCGATGGCGGCCTCGAGCCGCTCGGCGGCCCGCTCGAGTTCGGGCAGACAGTCCCGGGCCGTTTGCAGATCGCCGGTGCGCGCGGCATCGTCGAGGCGACGGGCGCACTCCCGCGCCTCCACCGCACGCACACTGGCCAGGGCCCCCTTGATGGGGTGGGAGACGGCGTGCACGGCCGGCGCATCGCCCCGGTCCAGGGCTTCGCGCAGGGCCGTCAGCCGGTTCGGAAGGTCCTCGCGCATGCGCTCGAGCAGCATGTCCGCCAGCTGCTCATCGCGACCGAGATTGTCGAGCAACTCTTCCAGGTCGATGACGGGGTGATCGGACATGGGCCGGCTCCTCTGCTTCAAGATCGGGCGGCGGGCTGCCAGCCTTCGCGCAGCCGCGGTAACAGCCGCCGGAATGCCTCGGTGCCGGCGCATTGCAGCCACTCGAAGGCCACCATCTCAGCCCCCGCCACCACCACACCGGCCTGGCGCATGCGGGCCAGGGCGAGCTCGCGATCCGCGGGCCGGCGCGAGCCGACCGCCTCGGCGACGGCGAAGACCTGGTGACCGGATTGTTGCAAACCCAGTGCCGTCTGCAGGACGCAGACGTGGGCCTCCGTGCCGGCGATGACCACCTGCTCCGGCAGGCGGATACCGGCGGCTTCGGGGTCGCGGGTCCAGGCGAAGTGCATCTTGGTATGACGCCGGGACGCCGGCACCGAGCGGGCGAGCGCCGCAACGGTCGGGCCGAGGCGTTCCGGATACTGCTCGGTCGCGTGGACGGGCTGGCCGAGCTCGTGGGCGACCCCCGCCAGCCAGTCCGCGGCGGCGACCACCTGCTCGCCGCCATCGATGGCCGGCAGCAAACGCTCCTGGAGATCGATCAGCAACAGAGCGCTGCGCGCCGGGTCGATCAGCGTATCCGTCATCGCGAGAACATCACTCCCACACCAAAGCGAACCTGCGGCTGGCTCCTGGTGGCCGTCGCCGGTGGCCAGAGGTGGACGTCCTCGGTGGCGACCACCGGATAGGTCAACGCCTGCTCACCCACCCGTCCGGTGCGTAGGGCATCCACCGCACCGCGCACCGTGATCAACCGCCCGGGGCGGTAGTCGGCGCTCTCCAGGAAGCCCGGGTAATCCACTAGGAAACGGCCCTGCGGGGAGGCCGAAGTCCGCGGGCGCTGGGTGCGATCCAGCGGATACGCCACCACCTCCAGTCGGGTCGTCTCTTCCAAGTGTTCCACCTGGAGGATACGCCCTGCCCAGAGGACCTGGCTACCGATGACTGCCTCGCCGGCGGCAGCGGCCTCGCGCGCGGTCAGATCGGCCATCAGGTCATCATTACGCTCGAAGGGCGCCCCGGTGGCGCAGCCAAAAAGGGCTACGCCTGCCACCACCGCCAGCAGAAGCCAGCGCGCCGCGCGGGCAGGGGACCGTCCCAGGGAAAGCGCCACGGCAACCATCACCAGTACGGCCGCCGATAGGGCCCGTAGTAGTAGGGATACCCCGGATGGCGGTACCAGGGATCGCCATACCAGGGGTCGTACCACGGATCGTAGCGATAGGAGCGCGGCGTGGTGCGCTTGGGATCGGCCGGCTCCTGCCAGAGGTGATGGGCTTGGACCGCTACCACCGGGTAGGTGTAAGCGTACTCCCCGATGGCCCCCTTCACGGTCCCATCCAGGGAACCGGAGACGGTGAACTGCCGGCCGGGCGCGTAGAGGGTCGGCTCAAGAAAGCCGTCCACCCGCGCCAGGAACCGCCCCTCTGTGCGGTCGGCATCGCGCGGCTCGCCGCCGCGGCGCAGGGGACGCTCGACGATCTCCAGCCAGGTGGCGTCGGCCTCGTTGCGCACCTCGACGATCTCCCCGCCCCAGCGCACCCGCTCGCCGTCGTGGGCGCTGGCGCCATCCGCACGCACCTGGGCTAGGGAGGGGGCTTCGTCCGGAGCAGTGCGTACCGGGTCGGGCACAGTGCCCGCACACCCTAGCAACAGCCCGGCCGCCACCACCGGCAAAAGGATTCGGATGGACACCACGGCCACCTCCCTGGGAAAGGGCTTGTCCCCCCTTAGTATACAAAGCCGCTAGCCGGCAGCCAGCGCCCGCCAGCGGCGCACCCACCGCGGCAGCAGGCCGTGACGGGGGGCAACCAGCAGCGCCACCAGGAACAGCGTTGCGGAAACCAGCACCATCGCCCCGCCCGAGGCGACGTCGAAGTGGTAGGCCAGATAGAGCCCCACGACCGCGGCAGTGACACCACAGAACGCGGCCAGGACGATCATGCGGGTCAGCCGGTCGGTGAGCAGGTAGGCGGTCGCCCCCGGCGTGATGAGCATGGCCACCACGAGGATGATGCCCACCGTCTCCAGGCTGGCGACGATGGTCAGGGTCAGGAGCAGGATCAGGCCGTAGTGGATCACGGCCGTATTCATGCCCAACGCCCGGGCGTGGATCTCGTCGAAGGTGTAGGCGAACAGCGCCTTGTAACCTAAGGCCACGGCCAGCAGCGCGATCACACCGGCGCCCAGGGTGAGCAGCAGCGCCGCGCGGTCCACACCCAGCACGTTGCCGAAGAGCACGTGCATCAGGTGGGTGGAGGTGGCCACCTGGCTGATGATCACCACCCCCAAGGCAAACGCCGCCGTGAACATGATGCCGATGGCGGTATCGGACTTCAGGCGGGTGGTCCGCTCGATGAAGCCGATCCCCAGCGAGGTCAGCGCGCCGGCCAGGAAGGCGCCGATGAAGAACGGCCAGCCGAGCAGGTAGGCGATGGCCACCCCGGGCAGCACCGCATGGGAGATGGCATCCCCGAGCAGGGCCCAGCGCTTGAGGACCACGAAGCAGGAGAGCACCCCGCAGACCAGCCCGACGGCGATGGCGGTGAGCAGGGCGCGCTGCATGAACTGATAGCTGAACGGCTCGGCCAGCGGCTCGGGCAGCAGACCCACAACGGCCATCAGTCCAGCCAGCAGGAAGTCGATCACGGCCTCCGCCCACGCCATCAGTCCGCCTCCTGAAGCCCACGGGCGAAGAGCGGATCGGCGGCACGCAGAAGCGAGCGCTCGTCGGTCATGACCTCTTCCGGAGGCCCCGAGGCAATCACCGAACGATTGAACAGCACCAGCCGATCGGCGTGGCGCCGCGCCCCGGCGATGTCGTGGGTAACCAGTACCACGGTTCGACCGGCGGCACGCAGATCGCGCAGCACCTCGAAGATCAGTGCCTCGCTGGAACGGTCGACCCCAACCAGCGGCTCATCGAGGAGCAACAGCCGCGCCTGCTGCGCCAGGGCACGCGCGAGCAGCACGCGCTTCTTCTGCCCCCCGGAGAGTTCGCTGATGTGCCGGTCGGCCAGCTCCGCCATGGCCGTCGCCGACAGCGCCTCGGCCACCGCCTCGTGGTGCTCCGCCCCAAGCAACCGCCGCGGCAGCCAGCGCTGCACGCCGGAGCGGCGCAGACTCGGGTAGCGGGCCGAGAAGATCACGTCACGCACCGAAGCGGGGAAGTCCCAGTCGAGGGTCTCGTGCTGCGGCATGTAGGCCACGTCCCCGGCACCGCGCGCCTGACCGGGCGCCCGACCGCCGATGCGGATGCGCCCGCAGCGCGGCCGGATCAGGCCCATGATCAGCTTGAGCAGCGTGGACTTGCCGGCACCGTTGGGGCCAACGAGGGCCACCAGCTCACCGGCGGGAATGCGCAGATGGGCATCCGCCACTGCATCCACGCCGTGATAACCGGCACAAAGCGCCTCGGCCTCGATGGCGGCGACGCCTTCACCACGCCCCGCCCCCGCCGCTGGTCTACCCGCGTGATCCGCCAAACCGCCCCGCCCTACTCCGTCAGCGCGCGGACGATGGTCGTCGCGTTGTGGCGCATCAGCTGCAGGTAGCTGGCGGCCGGACCACCCGGTCCGCTGAGCGAATCGACGTAAAGGGGACCAGCGATCTCGGTGCCGGTCTCGTCGGCCACCGATCGGACGTGGCGATCCGAGATGGTGCTCTCCCAGAACACCGCTGCCGGCTGCCACTCGCAGACCCGGTCGATGACCCGCATGATCTGCCGGGGCGACCCCTCCTGCTCGGCGTTGGTGCCCCAGATCCCATCGTGCTCGAAGCCAAAGGCGTCGGCGAAATACGGGAAGGCCGCCTCGCTGGTGACCAGGAAGCGCCGCCCCTCGGGGACGGCCTCGAGGCGCTCCTTGAGCTCCTCGTAGAGCGCCTCCAGCTCGTCCCGGTAAGCGGCCGCATTGTCGCGGTAGACGTTCTTGCCCTCGGGGTCGAGCTCGATCAGGGCGTCGCGGATGGCATCCACATAGCCCTCGACGGCGCGCGGATCCATCCACAGATGCGGATCCGGATCGCCCTCAAAGTCGCCGGTACGGATCGGCAGGGTCGCATGACCAGAGCGCTCGGCCACGGCAATAACCGGCACGCCATCCCCGGCAGTGGCACGCACCTGGCGCATCCACTGCTCCAAGTCGTAGCCGTTGTAGAAGACCAAGTCGGCCCGCTCAAGATCCCGGAAGTTGCTCGGCTGCAGCTCCCACTCATGAACCTCGGCGTCCACCGGGGTGAGGCTGCTGACCGTCACCCGCTCCCCACCGACCTGCTCAACCAGGTCCGCTAAAATGGTAAAGGTGGCAGCCACACGCAGCTGCTCCGCGGCCGCGGCGCTCCATGGGATCAGCACCAAAGCGGCGGCTAGCCCCAGCAACCCGTGCCTAGCGCGGGCCACCCGCCAGCCACGCCTGCCCCCAGGCGTAACCGGCCCCTTCGGCTTGTCGATGTCTTTCATGCTGGTCAGTTTCCCTGCTGCGATCGCCCACGTCCAGCCACCCGCGCCGACGCCCGTGGCAGCCACAGCACGACTGATTGGCCGCCGGGCGGCGCGCACTGCGGGCGATCCGGCTACGGAGCGCGGTTGCGGGCTTCATGGCTACACCTTTGAACGCTTCTAATCTTTGATTCTTACTTTAGAAGCGCTCAAAAGAGATGTCAACACGCCCGCAGGGCTACGCCCCGGTACCCGGCGACCCGGCCCAGCGCAGCGCAAGACGGGTGGCGGCATCCGCCTCCGCAGGCGGTGGCGCCTCGCCGCGGGCAGCCGGTGCCAACTCCTTGGCCACACGCTTACCGAGTTCGACCCCCCACTGGTCGAACGGGTTGATCCCCCAGACGCTCGCCTGGACAAAGACCCGGTGCTCGTGCAGCGCGAGCAACCGCCCCAGCGTAAAGGCATCGAGCCGACGGAAGAGGACCAGCGTGACCGGTCGATTGCCCTCATAGCGGTGATGTTCGGCCTCCGGCCCTTCTCCCCGAGGGGCCTGCCCCTGGCACAGCGCCTGGACTTGCCCCAGGGCACTGGCCAGGTTCAGCCCGGCGTGGCGCCCGGGCAGCCCGCTCTCCTCCACCGGGACCAGAAACTCGGCGATCACCCGGCCGGTGCCCTGGTGCAGCCACTGGAAGAAGGAGTGCTGCCCGTTGATGCCCACCTCGCCCCAGCAACTGGTGCCGGTGGGGTAATCGACCGGCTGCCCGTCCCGCGTGACCGACTTGCCGAGGCTTTCCATATCCAGCTGCTGCAAATAGGCGGGCAACCGGCGCAGCCCCGGATGGTAGGGCAGCACCACATGCCCGGTGGCGCCGCGCAGGCTGATCTGCCAGACCCCGAGGAGCCCCAACAGCAGCGGGATGTTCCGCGCCGCCGGCGCACTGCGAAAGTGCTCGTCCATGGCGCGCATGCCGCGGCGCAACTCGTTGAAGCGTTCCATGCCGATGACCGCCGCCAGTGGCAACCCCATGGCCGACGGTAGCGAGTAGCGCCCGCCGACCCACTCCCAGATCCGGAAACGGCGCTCGGCGGGGATGCCGAACTCGGCCATGGCGGTATCGCTGGCCGAGATGCCGACGAACTGCTCAGGCACCGGACGCCCGGCCTCGGCTTCCAGCCACGCCCAGGCGGTCCGGGCGTTGGTCAGTGTCTCCAGGGTGGAGAAAGACTTGGAAGCGACACAGAAGAGGGTCTCAGCCGGATCGATACGCTCCCAGACAGCCGCCAGCTCGCGGCCATCGACCCCGGAGACGGTATGCAGCCGCAGCGGCTCGTCGCCATCGGCCAGGGCCTGGTGGGCCATGGTCACTCCGGCCTCGGAACCGCCGATCCCGATATTCACCACATGGCGCAGCGGCCGGCCGTCGTAGCCACAGATCCCGCCCCCGCGCAGCGCCTCAACGAAGGCGCCCATGCGCCTCAGCTCCTCGTGGACCGCCGGGATCACGTCCTCGCCGCCCACCCTCACGCAGGCGTCGGGACTGCTGCGCAGCGCCGTGTGCAGGGCCGGCCGACCCTCCGACTCGTTGACCGTCTCTCCCGAGAACAGCGCCTCGATGCGCTGGGGCAGCCCGCGCTCCTCGGCCAGGCGCAGCAGCCGCTCCCAGGTGGCATCGGTGAGCGGGTGGCGCGAAAGGTCCACACGCAGATCGTCGTGGTCCAAGCAGTACCGCCCGGCGCGTCCCGGATCGGTCTCAAGGAGCGCACCAGCGTGCCCGGCATCATCCTGGTCAAGCAACTCTTGCCAGACCGGAGAGTGCGTCAGCGCGGTCGTCATGCACGGTTCATCCTCTATCGCCTCACACACCCTCGGTCATCGAGGCAGCCGCCGCCGGTTTCAAGCCCCGCGGCACCCCCGCCTAGAGGGGGCGGCGGATGCTCTCGCCCCGCCCCACACCGTAGTAGGTAAAGCCGAGGGCCTCCATCATCGATGGCGGGTAGACGTTACGCCCGTCGAACACCACCGGTTGGCGCAGGGCATCGCGGATACGTTCGAAATCAGGGCTGCGGAAGACCTGCCACTCGGTGCAGACGATCAGCGCATCGGCGTCCTCCACGGCATCGTAGAGGTTGTCGCAGAGTTCCAGGTCCCGGCGGTTGCCGTAGACGCGCTCGGCCTCATCCATCGCTTCGGGGTCGTAGGCCTGCACCCGCGCGCCGGCTTCCCAGAGCGCCTCCATGACCACACGGCTGGGGGCCTCGCGCATGTCGTCGGTATTCGGCTTGAATGCCAGCCCCCAGAGACCGAAGGTACGCCCGGCAAGATCTTCCCCGAAGTGGGCGTGCAGCCGACGCACCAGCAACCGCTTCTGCCGGTCGTTGACGTTCTCCACCGCCTCAAGCAGCTCGGGCCGGTAGTCGTACTCGTGGGCGGTGTGTGTCAGTGCCTTGACATCCTTGGGGAAACAGGAGCCGCCGTAGCCACACCCCGGGTAGATGAAGTGGTAGCCGATCCGCGGATCGGAGCCCATCCCCACCCGAACCTGCTCGATGTCGGCCCCCAGGCGCTCGGCCAGGCTGGAGAGCTCGTTCATGAAGCTGATCTTGGTCGCCAGCATCGCGTTGGAGGCGTACTTGGTCAGCTCCGCGGCGCGCACATCCATGGTCAGCAGCCGGTCGTGGTTGCGGTTGAACGGGGCGTAGAGGGCCTTCATCAACTCGCCGGTGCGCGGATTGTCGGTGCCCACGATGATGCGGTCCGGCTTGACGAAGTCGTCGATGGCCGCCCCCTCTTTGAGGAACTCCGGGTTGGAGACGACGTCGTACTCGAGCTGCTCCCCACGGGCAGCGAGCTCCTCGCCCAGGGCAGCGCGCACCCGGTCCGCCGTGCCCACCGGCACGGTGGATTTGTTGACCACCACGCGGTAGTCGTTCATGTGCTGACCGATGCTGCGGGCCACGGCGAGCACATGCTGCAGATCCGCCGAGCCGTCCTCGTCCGGCGGCGTGCCCACGGCGATAAACTGGAACAGCCCGTGGTGAACCCCCTCGGCGGCGTCGGTGGTAAAGCGCAGCCGGCCCTCCTCCTGGTTGAAGGAGAGCATCTCGTCGAGTCCCGGCTCGTAGATGGGAACCTCGCCGCTCCGAAGCTGCGCCACCCGTTCCGCGTCGATATCAACACAGACGACATCGTTGCCGGCATCGGCGAAACAGGTCCCGGTAACCAGACCCACGTAGCCGCTGCCGAAGATCGTGACCTTCATGATTCACTCCACTCCATGAGGGGCCTGCTCTCAGACCCCGTAAAACGCTCGATACCAGGCCACAAACCGCGGCAGCCCCTGCTCGAGTTCCGTGCGGGGCTGCCACCCCGTGGCGGCGGTCAGATCGTCGATCTCAGCACACGTCGCGGCCACGTCCCCCGGCTGCATGGGCAGCTCCCGGCGCTCCGCCCGGCACCCGCAGGCCTGCTCGAGCACCGCGATGAAATCCTCGAGGGCCACCGGCCGGTGATTGCCGATATTGTAGACCCGGTAGGGGGCATTGCTGCGCGCCGGGTCCGGAGCATCGGTGGAGAATGCCGGGTCCGGCTCCGGCAGGGTGTCCATCACGCGCAGGACGCCGTCGACAATGTCGTCGATGTAGGTAAAGTCACGGCGCATGCGCCCGTAGTTGTAGACCTCAATAGGCTCCCCGGCGAGGATCGCCCGTGTGAACTTGAAGGGCGCCATGTCCGGGCGCCCCCAAGGGCCGTAGACGGTGAAGAAGCGCAGGCCGGTCACCGGCAGGCGATAGAGGTGCGCATACGTGTGCGCCATCAGCTCGTTGGACTTCTTCGTGGCCGCATAGAGCGAAACTGGATGGTCCACGTTGTCGTGGACCGAGAACGGCATGCGCGTATTGGCGCCGTAAACCGAACTCGACGAGGCGTAGACCAGGTGCCCGGCGTCGTGGTGGCGACAGCCCTCGAGGATGTTGCCGAAGCCCACCAGGTTGCTGTCCAGATAGGCGCGCGGATTGTCCAGCGAGTAGCGCACCCCGGCCTGAGCGGCCAGATGGATGACGCGATCGAAACGCCCCTCGCGGAAGAGCGCGTCGATACCCGCGGCATCGGCGAGATCGACGCGGGCGAAGTAGAAGTCCCCGCCGCAGCGGCGCAGCTCGTCGAGGCGCGCCTGCTTGAGGGTGACGTCGTAGTAGTCGCAGAGGTTGTCGATGCCGACGACCTGATGGCCCGCCTCGATCAGCTGCCGGGCCACATGCATGCCGATGAAACCGGCCACGCCGGTGACGAGGATTCGCACGGGTATCCTTCCTCTCGCGCAGATGGACCGGGGATCAAACGGGACCTAGCGTACCCGACGCCCCATGCGCCGTACAGGGCGGTGGCTCAGGTACCCGACGCGTCGCGCCCCGGCCGGGCCAGCACCAAACAGGAGGCGCGCCCGCCGTGCTCGGCGAGGGTTTCGAAGCGCTCCAGCTCGAGGCCAGCGGCCCGGAGCTGGGCCCGGAACGGCTCCTCATAAGTCACGCGCCCGAAATCGATGCTGGTCAGGCGCCTGAGCATGGGCTTGAGGCGCTCGAGCCACGGAGCACGCCGCCGCTGGATGGTCTGGGTGAACACCAGGCGTCCTCCCGGACGCAGGAGCTTGCAGCCGTGGCGCAGGGCCCGCTCCGGCTCCGGCAGGAGCATGAAGCTGGCCGAGAAGTAGACCGCGTCGTAGGGCCCGCCATGATGGTCGTAGACGGACTCGTGGCGAAGCGTGACCCGATCGGCAACCGCGGAGGCGACAACCCGACGGCGGGCCCGCTCGATGTAGTCGCCGTCGATATCGACCCCGGTCACCCGCAGATCCCGCTCGCGCAACTGCCCGGCGTTGGCCAGCAAGGCGCCTGCCGTCCCGACGCCGACATCCAACACATGCGCCCCCGCCGGCAGCTGCTCAAGCACCGCAGCGTACCAGCGGGCGGTAAGCCGGAGGATCAGGGCGTCGTAAACGGCACTGCGGATGCCTCGCATGGGGGCCTCACGGGTGGCGGCTGACTGCTGCGGGCCGGCGAGCGCCCGTCCCGGACCGCCGCGCCGACCGCCCGGGATCCTACCAGATCCGCCACTCGCCCTGATCCGTCCGCACCAGTTCCAGCTCGTCCTTGTGCTCCATGGTGCTGCCCGGCTCCACCTGGCCGGCCTGGCGCAGGGCGAACCCCCACAGCGAGAGGACCATCTCCAGGCTGTCCAGCGGCGTATCGGTACTGAAGGCCCGGTCGCCGAAGGCCCCGGGATCGCGCAACAAATCGACACCATCCTCGGTGATGGCCACCTCCTTGCGCACGCGGATCAGGTAGGAGCCGTCATCGCGCTCGTGGGTGGAGACCAGCTCGAAGTCCACCAACTCGAAGACCTTCACGTCGCCGAGGTAGAGCTCGGAGTCGTCCTCGAACAGCAGCTCGCGAACCTCCTGCTCGGTGGGGCCGGACTGGCCGCGCTCGCAACCGGCGACCAGCAGCGCTAGGACCAGGATCAAAACGGACCAGCGAATGCACCGCTTCATGCTCATCTCCTCCAGAGGAACCCAAACCCGTACCGATGCGTGATCGCCCAGGATCGCACCGGCGACGCGCATCCGACAGCCGAGCCAAAGGCGCACGGCTCGCCGCCACCCCCTAGCGTAGTGGCATACTGGCCCGGCCCGCGGGACGGAACCCCGCCGGCCAACCCGAGCCGCCAGGAGCGAGGATGGAACACCTGCACCCCGAGGAGCTGATCCGGACCGGTTCGCGCATCGTGGAGCGGCTGCGCCAGCGTAGCGTCTGCGTCCCCATCCCGGAGCGGGCCATGGCGCGCACGGTCACCGGGGTCCGGGACCCCAGCCTACGCCACCTGGCCCTGCGCATCCGCGAAGGTGGGCGCATCGTGGTCAGCGGCGAGAAAAGGAAGGGGGTGTGGATCCCCTTCTCGGTGACCTTCATCGCCGTGGCGCCACCGCCGGGGACCGCCGGTCCCTGCGTAGAGCTGCACCTCGAGCGCACCACGCCCTTCTTCGCTGCCCCCTTCGTCCTGAAGGCGCTCGGCCGCATGCCCGAGATGGAGATCATCGGCGCCCGGGCCCGCGTGCACATCCACCGGTGGCTCGATCAGCAGGAGTGGTCCGGCCCGCTGCCCACAGGCGTCTTCAACCGGGTCTGTGTCACGGAGGTACGCACGGACGCCGCGAAGCGCCAGCTGCTGGTCACCTTGTCCCTGACGGAATCCGGCCAGTAAGCGGGGCCTGCACCGCACGCCCGGCAACGCGGACGAGAGAACCCGGGGCTGTCAAGCAAGACCGTTGTTGACGCTCGAAAGCGGGGTAGGCAGAGGCGGAGCGCCCGCACGATGCGGACGCTCCAGCCTTGGGATCAGCCTTCTTTACAAGGCCTTGCAGGTTCGTTTTAAAACGGGATGTCGTCGTCGAAATCCGCCGGCGCCTCCTGCATGCCGCCGCCGCTACCGCCGCTGCCGCCGCCGGCATCCCCCGCTGGGGCCTGCGCCGGGCGCTGCTCGCCGCCGCCCATCGGGGCACCACCACCGCCGCTTCGGCTGTCGAGCATCTGCATCTCGTTGGCGACGATCTCCGTGGTGTAGCGGTCCTGGCCATTCTGATCCTGCCACTTGCGCGTCTGCAGGCGCCCCTCGATATAGACCTTGCTGCCCTTGCGCAGATACTCGCCGGCGATCTCGCCAAGCCGGTTGAACATGACCACGCGATGCCACTCGGTGCGCTCCTGCTGCTCACCGGTCTGACGGTCGCGCCAGGTATCCGAGGTTGCCAGGGCGAGATTGGCCACCGCGCTACCCGACGCGGTATATCGAACCTCGGGGTCCCTCCCCAGGTTGCCGATCAAGATGACCTTGTTGACACCTCTGCTGGCCATGGCCGTGCTCCTCCAAAAAAAAAATGCTTTACTGAACAGTGGGATCGAGAACCGCTGGGCGGTCGGGCGAGCAGGGTGCACACCCTCCCTGTGCGTCACCCCGCAGGTGGCCTCAATGTAAAGGTTTTGCCGGCGCGGCGAAACCGACCCCCCTTGGCACCGGCAACCTGACAGGATGCCGGCGGCGCGATACCGTAGAGGGTTAGCCCGCTATCCCGCGTCGAGAGCAGCATGGACCATATCCGCATCCGCGGCGCCCGCACCCACAACCTCGATAACCTGGATATCGACATCCCGCGCAACCGCCTGGTGGTGATCACCGGGCCCTCGGGTTCCGGGAAGTCGTCGCTCGCCTTCGACACCCTGTACGCCGAAGGGCAACGGCGCTACGTCGAGTCCCTCTCGGCCTATGCGCGGCAGTTCCTGTCGATGATGGACAAGCCCGACGTGGACCACATCGAGGGTCTCTCCCCGGCGATCTCCGTGGAGCAGAAGTCGGCGTCCCACAACCCCCGTTCCACGGTGGGCACCGTCACCGAGATCCACGACTACCTGCGCCTGCTCTTCGCCCGCGCCGGCACCCCCTACTGCCCCGAGCACCAGGTGGCGCTGGAGGCGAGCAGCGTCTCGGAGATGGTCGATCGCATCCTCGCCGAGCCCGCGGGCACCAAGATGATGCTGCTCGCCCCGGCAGCCGACTGGCACCCGGACGAACAGCAGCGCACGCTGGAACAGCTGCGCAGCCAGGGCTACATCCGCGTGCGGATCGACGGCCGGGTCGTCGAGCTCGACCCGCTACCCCAGCTCGATGGGGACTGCAAGCACGACATCGAGGCGGTGATCGACCGCTTCCGCGTGCGCGACGACCTGGCCGGGCGGCTGGCCGACTCCATCGAGACGGCGCTTCGCATCGGCGAAGGCGTCGTACGGGCCGCCTGGATGGACGCGCCCGAGCGCGAGCCGCTGGCCTTCTCCGCGCAGCCGGCCTGCCCGCAGTGCGGCCACGCGGTGGAGCCGCTGGAGCCGCGCATGTTCTCGTTCAACAACCCGGAAGGCGCCTGCCCGACCTGCGACGGCCTGGGGACACAGCACTTCTTCGACCCGGAGCGCGTGGTCAGCCGCCCCCAGCTCACGCCCGCCGAAGGAGCGATCCGCGGCTGGGACCGGCGCAACCTCTACTACTTCGCCATCCTGGAGGGGCTGGCCGCGCACTACGGATTCAGCCTCGAGACCCCGTGGGCCGAACTGCCGGAGCCGACCCGGGACTGCATCCTCTACGGCTCGGGGGACGAGCCGATCACCTTCCGCTACCCCGGCCGCAACGGCCACACGGAGCGCGTCCACCCCTTCGAAGGTGTCATCCCCAACCTGGAGCGACGCTTCCGCGAGGCCGACTCCGCCACGGTGCGAGAAGAGCTGGGCCGCTTCATGGCGCAACGCACCTGCCCGGAGTGCCGCGGCGGACGGCTCAACAAGCGCGCCCGGAACGTGCGGGTGGAGGGCCACAACCTGCCAGAGATCGCGGCGCTGCCGATCCATGTTGCCCGCGAGCGTGCGCGGACCCTGGAGCCGGAGGGCGCCCGCGGGGCCATCGCCCGGCCAATCCTCGAGGAGATCCGGCAGCGTCTCGGGTTCCTGGAGGATGTGGGGCTGGGCTACCTGACCCTCGACCGGGCGGCGGAAACGCTATCCGGCGGGGAGGCCCAGCGCATCCGCTTGGCCAGCCAGATCGGCGCCGGCCTGGTGGGAGTGCTCTACGTCCTCGACGAACCCTCCATCGGGCTCCACCCCCGTGACCACGGCAGGCTACTCGACACCCTGCGCCGGCTCCGCGATCTGGGCAACAGCGTCATCGTGGTCGAGCACGAGCAGGATGCCATGCGCGCCGCCGATCACATCATCGACATGGGGCCCGGAGCGGGCGTCCACGGTGGCACGGTCGTGGCCGCGGGCCCGCCACAGGCGGTCGCCGAGCACCCGGATTCGGTCACCGGTGCCTTCCTCAGCGGCCGGCGCAGCATCCCGCTGCCGCAGCGCCGGCGACCGCCGGAGGACGAACGCTGGGTGCGGATCACCGGCGCCCGCGGCCACAACCTGCAGGACGTGAGCGCCGAAATCCCCGTGGGCCTGCTGACCTGCGTAGCCGGGGTGTCCGGTTCCGGCAAGTCGACGCTGATCAACGACACCCTCTACCGCAGCGCCGCCCGCGATCTCAACGGCGCCCAGACCAGCCCTGCGGAGCACGACGGCCTCCAAGGGCTTGAGCACTTCGAGAAGGTGGTGGATATCGACCAGAGCCCCATCGGCCGGACACCGCGCTCCAATCCGGCGACCTACACCGGGGTCTTCGGCCCGGTGCGCGAGCTCTTCGCGGCCACGCCCGAGGCACGGGCCCGTGGCTACAAGCCGGGGCGCTTCTCGTTCAACGTCCAGGGCGGGCGCTGCGAGGCGTGCCAGGGTGAGGGCGTGGTGCGCGTCGAGATGCACCTGCTGCCGGATCTCTACGTAGCCTGCGATAGTTGCCACGGTACCCGCTTCAATCGCGAGACCCTGGAGATCCGCTACCGCGGCTACACCATCCACGAGGTCCTGGAGATGACCGTGGACCAGGCCCACGACTTCTTCGAGGCGGTCCCCGGCATCCGGCGCAAGCTTGAAACCCTGCGCGAGGTGGGCCTGGGCTACCTGCGCCTGGGGCAGAGCGCGACGACCCTCTCCGGCGGCGAGGCGCAGCGCGTGAAGCTGGCCCGGGAGCTCTCCCGGCGCGAGCACGGCCGCAACCTCTACATCCTCGACGAGCCGACCACCGGGCTGCACTTCGCCGACGTGGAGCAGCTGCTGGCGGTGCTCCAGCGCCTTTGCGACCACGGCAACACAGTGGTGGTGGTCGAGCACGACCTGGACATCATGCGCTGCGCGGACTGGATCATCGACCTCGGCCCGGAGGGGGGCGACGGCGGCGGGCAGGTCTTGGCGGCCGGCCCGCCGGAGACCGTCGCCACCGCAGAGGCATCCCACACCGCCGCCTACCTGGGCCCGCTGCTCGGCGGCTGAGCGGCCCGGCTCAGCGCCCCGGCGCCGGCGCCGGCTCCAGCCCTCCGCCGGGCAGCACCGTCCGGCGCAACCGCAGACTGTTGGTCACCACCAGCAGGCTCGAGAGGCTCATCGCCCCGGCGGCCATCATCGGCGAGAGGAGCACACCGAAGAACGGGTACAGCGCCCCCGCGGCCACCGGCATCAGGGTCACGTTGTAGACGAAAGCCCAGAACAGGTTCTGCCGGATGGTCCGGAAGGTCTGACGGGCCAGTCCCAGACCGCGCGCCACGCTGCGCGGATCGCCGGCCATGATCACCACGTCGCCGGCCTCGATGGCCACGTCGGTGCCCGTGCCCACGGCCACCCCCACGTCCGCCCGCGCCAGGGCCGGCGCGTCGTTGATGCCGTCACCGACGAAGGCCACGTGCCGCCCCTCGGCCTGTAGATCCCGGATCGCCGTCTCCTTGTCCGCTGGCAGCACCTCGGCGCGCACCTCGCGGATGCCCAGCTCGGCGGCCACCGCCTCGGCGGTGGCGCGGTCATCGCCGGTGAGCATCACCGTGCGCAGCCCCAGCCCCTGCAGGGCCGCCACGGCGTCCACCGCGCCATCTTTGATCGGGTCGGAGACCGCCACCAGACCGGCGACGCGACGGTCGACGGCGACGTACATCGGCGTCCGCCCACGCCGGGCCAGGGCGTCGGCCTCCGCCGCCTGATCCGGCTCGATGTCCGCGCCCAGCTGCTCCATATAGCGCCGCGCGCCGACGGCCACATCGGTGCCGGCGACCCGACCGCGGATACCGAAGCCGGCCACGGCCTCGACCTGCTCGGCGGCCGGTACCGCCAGCCCCCGCTCCTGCGCGGCCGCCACCACGGCCACACCCAACGGGTGCTCGCTGTGCGCCTCCACGGCAGCGGCCTGCGCCAGGACCTCGTCGTACTGCCAGTCGCCGCCGGGCACCAGCTCCGTCAGGGCGGGACGCCCCTCGGTCAGGGTCCCGGTCTTGTCCAGGACCACGGTGTCGATCCCCGCCGAGGCCTGGAAGGCAGCCCCCCGGCGGAAGAGGATGCCCTGCTCGGCCCCCCGCCCGGTGCCCACCATGATGGCCATGGGCGTGGCCAGACCCATGGCGCAGGGGCAGGCGATCAGCAGGACCGCCGCGGCCACGACCAGGGCGTGATCGATACCGAACCCCAGCATGGTCCACAGCACCACCGCGCCCAGTGCCAGGAAGATGGCCCCCCAGACGACCACCCCGGCCACCCGGTCCACCAGGGACTGGATGGGCGGCTTGGAGGCCTGGGCCCCCTCGACCATGCGCACGATCTGGCCAAGGACGGTGTCGCCCCCGACCCGGGTGGCCCGGAAGGCAAATGCGCCGCTGCCGTTGATGGTGCCGCCGATGACCTCGTCCCCGGCGCCCCGGGCCGTCGGCACCGGCTCGCCGGTGACCATGGACTCGTCGACGTAACTCGAGCCCTCGATGACCTCGCCGTCCACCGGCACCCGTTCGCCGGGGCGCACCAGCACCCGCTCGCCGGGCTGCACCTCCTCCACCGGGACCTCGCGAACCGCGCCATCGCGCTCCACCCGGGCCGTCGGGGCCTGCAGGGCCATCAACCGCTGAATAGCCTGGGAGGCCCGCCCGCGGCTCTTGAGTTCGAGGTAGCGCCCGACGAGAACCAGCGTGATGATCACGCCGATCGCCTCGAAATAGACGCCGCGGGCCTCCTCGGGAAACAGCCCGGGGGCAACCAACACCGCGGTGGAGTAGCACCACGCCGCCGAGGTACCGAGCATCACCAGGGTATTCATCTCGGGGGCCAGCCGGCGCAGTGCGGGCAAGCCGTGGCTGAAGAAACGCCGCCCCGCCCAGGCCAACACCGGCGTGGCCAGCGCCCACTCGACCCACAGCCAGGCCCGATCCGGCGCCAGTGCCGCCATGGCATCCGCCAGGGCCGGCCAAAGCATCGGGCCCATGGCCACCAGGACCAGCGGGACGGTCAGTGCAGCGGCCAAAACCAGATCACGCCACAGACCGCTCAGCTCCCGATCGCGACCCGCAGCGGCGGCCTCGTCACTCTTCCGCGGCGAGGCCCGAAACCCGCCCCGGGTCAGGGCCTCAGCGATCGTAGCGGGACTCACACGGGCCGGATCGTAGGCGATGCTGGCCCGTTCGGTGGCAAGGCTGACGGAGGCTTCGCTGACCCCCGGCAGACGCTGGGCAATGCGCTCCACCCGCGCCACGCACGAGGCGCAGGACATGCCCTCAACGCTCAGTTCAACGCGCGCCTCGGCCAATCAGCCTCCTCGCGCCCGAATATCGGGACGCTAATCGTCGGTCACCATACCGGTAAAGCCCAGCTCTTCCAGGCGCTGGGCGACCATCGCCGGATCGGGACGCCCTTCCACGGCGGCCTCGTCGTCCTCAGCGCTGACGCTGACCACCCGCTCGACCCCGGGCAGGCTCTCCAGAGCCTCGCGCACCGAGGCCTCGCAATGGGCACAACTCATGCCCTCAATCCGGATTCTGACCGTTTCCATGACTCGCTCCGTCTGCTTGGACCCGTTGCTCCAGCCTATCGACTTTCGCGTGCAACTCGCGCAGGTGGCGGAGCATCTCCTCGCGCTCGTCGTGCGCTTTCTGCTCCGTGGCCACCCGTTTCTCTTCCTCTTCTTCCCAGTGCAGGGACTGCATGCTATTGACGATGATACCGATGAAAAGGTTCAGAACGGTAAACGCTGAAACCAAGATGAAGGTCACGAAGTAGAACCAGGCCCCGGTGTGCTCCTCCATGACGGGCCGCGCGATGGCCTCCGACCAGCTTTCCAGCGTCATCACCTGGAACAGCGTGTACATGCTCGCGCCGATGCTGCCGAACCAGTCCGGGAAGGTGTCGCCGTAGAGTTCGGTGCCCATCACGGCGAAGACGTAGTAAACCAGCCCGAGCAGCGCACCGATCCAGCCGATGCCCGGCAGCGCGCGCAGCAGCGACTCGACGATCACCCGCAGCCGCGATACCTGAGAGAGCAGGCGCAGCAGGCGCAGGATGCGCAGCGCGCGGAGCACCGTGTAGGCGCCGGCGTCGGGCACCAGAGAGATGGCCACGATACCGAAATCGAACAGGTTCCAGGGCCCGCGGAAGAAGCGCGGCCCCCACGCGACGACCCGCAGCGTGATCTCCACGACGAAGAAGGCGAGGATGATCTCGTTGATCAGCGGGATGGCGCCGCGGCTCCAGGCCACCAGGTCGTCGGAGGTCTCCAGCCCCAGAGTGACACCGTTGATGCAGATCACGGCAATGACCGTGTTCTGGAAAAGCGGCGCCTCGACCAGCGCCTGCAGGCGCGCGTGCCATTTCCGGAGCGGGGAGCGCGCCCCCGGCTCGCGGCCACTTGAAAAAGCCAAACCCGCCTCCATCCTTACTGTTACGGACGGGGACGCCGCCCACCGGGCCCCGCTCCGAAGAACCCCCCAGTATAACCAGACAGGAGGTGATGCGTATGGCCATCATGCGTTACGACCCCTGGAGCACGCTGCGCGACCTGCAGAGCGACCTGGACCGGATCTTTGCACCGGGCTCGGCTCGCCCAGGCGCCATGGCGCAAGCCGGCGACGACAACGGCGAGACCGCCAGCAACTGGCTGCCAGCCGTGGATATCCACGAGGATGAGCAGAACTACGTGGTCCACGTGGACCTGCCCGGCGTCTCCCCCGAGGAGATCGAGGTAGCCATGGACAACGGCATGCTGACCATCAAGGGCCAGCGCGAGTCCGAGGAGAGGGAGAGCGGCGCCAACTGGAAGCGCATGGAGCGGGTCCGCGGCACCTTCTTCCGCCGCTTCACGCTGCCCGACAACGTGGACGCGGAAGGGATTCAGGCCCGCGCCCGCAACGGCGTCCTGGAGGTGACGGTCCCCAAGCGCCAGGAAGAGCCCGCCAAGCGCATCCAAGTCCAAGCCGACGACGGGTAACCTCCGGCGCGCCGACCACTCCACCGGCCGCGGCCCCGCCGCGGCTTTTTTCGTGCCGGACCGCGCCCATCGACGGCGTCGGGCGGGGGTTCCCCGACGGCGTGGCGCATCGCATACTGCCAAGGATGAAGGATCGAAGCTGGACAACGGCGATCGGCCTCGGATCGCTGCTGCTCGCCGCCCTGATGGCGGGCGGCTGCACCGGCTACGGGCAACCACCCGCCGCGGAGCAGGCCGAGCCGCGGCCGGATTACAGCGATCCCCGCCAGTGGCCCGGCGGATATCAGATGGACCCGGACGCCGGCGACCGCCAGGCCCGGGAGGAGATGCGTGCGACGGGCACCGAGATGCGCAACCTGGGCCGCGACGCTGAACTCGAGGCCGGCTTCCGCGAACTCCAGCAGGGCATCCGCCAAGAGCAGTCGGAGATCCTCGGCACCTTCCCGGAGATCTACGGCCGCGACGCCTGGCGGCGCTTCCCGCAGCGCTAGGCCCGGGGCGCTGCGAACCTTCTAGGCGTCACGCCCGTGGGGGACCACCACCACCGGGCAGGTCGCGTGCTGAAGCACCTGGTGGCTCACCGAGCCGAGCAGCAGCCCGGCAAAGCCGCCGTGGCCCCGACTGCCCACCACGAACAGCTCGGCATCCTGCCCCGCCTGGTCGAGCAGCGTGCCGACGATCCCATGGCGCTCGGCGTGCACCACCTCCTTACGGACCTCGACGCCCTCGGGGACCTCGCCGACCCCGTTGACCGCCCGATCGAGGATCGCCTGCGCTTCCGCCTCCAACTCCGAGGCGGCGGGGGCAACCAGGACGCCGAGATCGGAATCCAGGTAGCGCCGGTCGATGACGTAGACCGCGCGTACCGGGCACCGGCGCAGCGCCGCCTCATTGACGGCCCAGTTCAGGGCACGCTGCGCGCCTGTGGAGCCGTCCATGCCAACCACTATCGAACTCATAAGTCCCCCTTGGGTCGTGCAGGCTGTTTTTCGGCGTACCGTGTGAATTATAGTCCGTTAACCACCGGCACAGACTACGGGGAAAGGAAGGCGAAATGAATGCCATCTGGCTTGCGGTTGCCGTTGTCGCCCTCTACATCTTCGGTTGGCTCTGGTACTCGCGATTCCTGGCGGAGCGGATTTACCGCCTGGATCCGCGTTTCACCACCCCCGCCCACCGCTACCGGGACGGCGTCGACTTCGTCCCCACCAACAAGTGGGTGCTCTGGGGGCACCACTTCACCTCGGTCGCTGGCGCCGCGCCCATCGTCGGGCCGGCCATCGCCATGTACTGGGGCTGGGGGCCGGCACTGGCCTGGGTGGCCCTGGGGACCGTCTTCGCCGCCGGCGTGCACGACTTCGGCGCCCTGGTGCTGTCCAACCGCCACCGCGGTCAGTCGGTGGGCACCATGGCCAACCGCCTTATCGGCCGCCGCGCCAAGCTCCTGTTCCTGTTCATCATCCTGATCCTCATCCTGATGGTGAACGCGGTCTTCGCCTGGGTGATCGCCAACCTGTTCATCAGCAACCCGGCGGCCGTCCTGCCCGTGGTCCTGCAGGTGCCGGTGGCGATCTGGATCGGCTACATGGTCCTGCGCCGCGGCGGCAGCCTGCTGGTGCCGTCGCTGATCGCACTGGTGATCATGTACGGAACGGCGATCCTCACCACGCACTACGAGTTCCTGCAGATCGACCTGGTGCGCTGGTTCGGCGGCGAGGGCGAGACCACAGCCCTGTTCGGGCTGGAGGCCACGCCGGCGAGCTTCCTGGTGTGGATCCTGGTCCTGCTGGCCTACGTCTACTTCGCCAGCACCCTGCCGGTTTGGAAGCTCCTGCAGCCGCGGGACTACATCAACGCTCAGCAGCTGGTCGTCGGCCTGGGCATCCTCTACCTCGGCCTGTTCGTGATGCAGCCCGCGGTCACGGCCCCGGCCTACAACACCGAGGCGACCACCTCCTGGTTCCCGCTGCTGTTCATCACCATCGCCTGCGGCGCCATCTCCGGCTTCCACGGCCTGGTGGCCTCGGGGACGTCCTCGAAGCAGCTGGACAAGGAGACCGATGCCCGCACCGTGGGCTACCTGGGGGCGCTCGGCGAAGGCACCCTGGCGCTGATCACCATCATCGCGGTGGCCACGCTGTTCGCCAGCACCGCCGAGTTCACCGACAGCTACTCGAGCTTCGCCGCCGCCGGCCAGGCCGGGGTCGGCAACTTCGTCGAGGGGGCTTCGCAGCTGGCCGGCGGCATCGGCATCCCCTCCGACGTGGCGGCCACCATCGTCGCCCTGATCATCGTCTGCTTCGCCGCCACCACGCTGGACTCGGCGGTGCGCCTGCTGCGCTATATCATCGGCGAGCTGGGCACCGAGTACCGCATCCCCAACCTCACCCGCCGTCACGTGGCCACCTCGCTGGCCGTGGGCCTGACCGCCTTCCTGGTGCTGGTCCCCGACGGCGGCGAGGGGCTGGGCTCCGGGGGGTATCTGCTCTGGCCGCTGTTCGGGACCTCCAACCAGCTGCTGGCCGGGATCACCCTGATGCTGATCTCGCTGTGGCTCTACCGGAAGGGCCGCAGCCCCATCCCGACGCTGATCCCGATGATCTTCCTGCTGGCGATGACCATCTGGGCGATGACCGAGCAGGTGGTCCTGGAGTGGTCCGGGCTGCGCGAGGCGGATGCCGAGTGGCTGCTCTTCGGCCTGGGCGCGGTAATCCTGGGCTTCGCCATCTGGATCCTGCTCGAGGCGGTGCGGCTGTTCCGCAGCCGTGACGAACTCGAGGCGCTGCGGGACCCGGCCGACGAAGAGCCGGAGCGCGAGGGGCGGTCATGAGCGCCACGGACGGCTCCTGGCGGGAACGGCTTCAGCAGCTGCTGCGCGGCTACGATCAGTCGCTGCGCCTCGGCCACGACGCCGAGGCCAAGCGGGAGCTGCAAGACCAGGAGGACCTGATCCTGCTGATGCTCTTCGGGGAGGCCATGGGCCTCCCCAACCCGGCCTCCTACTACACCCTGGAGCTCTACCCGGCACTGATCGAGTCTTACCACGAGTGGCACCAGCGCATGGGGATGGATCACTCGCCGCTGGACCACATCCGGTGCTGCTGAACGACGAACCGCGGGAGGCCAAGCGGTGATCAGCGAACCGATCCTGTTCTTCTCCGGCAAGGGCGGCGTGGGCAAGACCACCACGGCGGCCGCCCATGCACTGGCCGCGGCGGACAGCGGGCAACGGGTCCTGCTGGTCTCCACCGACCCGGCCCACAACCTGGGCGACGCCTTCGGCCGCCCCCTCGGCGGGGAGCCCACCCGCGTGGCCGGGAACCTCGATGCCATCGAGATCGACCCGGATGCCGAGTGCGCCCGCTACATCGAGCAGGTCAAGCAGAACATCCGGGCCACGGTCCGCTCGACCATGATCGAGGAGGCGGAACGGCAGATCGACATGGCCGGCCGCGCCCCCGGGGCGTACGAGGCGGCCCTGTTCGACCGCATGGTGGGGATCCTGCTGGACGAGGCGCACCCGGGCGAGGCGCAGGGCTACGATCAAGTGGTCTTCGACACCGCACCCACGGGGCACACCATCCGGCTACTGACCCTGCCGGAGCTCATGGGCGCCTGGGTAGACGGCCTGCTGCGCCGGCGCACGGAGCACAACCGCGAGCGCTCGCAGTGGCTCGGCGATGGCGAGGTGCCCGAGGATCCGCTCTACGATCTGCTCAGCGAGCGGCGCCGGCGGATCGCGGCGGTCCGCGATCTGATGCTGGATCCGGCCATGACGGCCTTCGTCTTCGTCCTCACCCCGGAACACCTGCCGGTGGAGGAGACGCGGCGCGCGCTGGCGGAACTCGACAGCCACCGCTTGCGGGTGGGGGCGCTGGTGATCAACAAGGTGCTGCCGGAGGAGGCCGACGGCACCTTCGTCGCCCGCCGCCGCGAGGCCGAGGCGGAGCACCTGGCGGCGATCGAGCAGCACTTTGCCGATCGGCGGCGCTACTACGTGCCGCTTCGCGCCGCCGACGTGCGCGACCTGGACGACCTCCGTGCCGTTGCCGGGCATCTGCGGGAC